>JARJMV020000195.1 GCA_029335935.2 bacterium | reverse complement strand
CTACGGAGGGGGTCAAATAGCACTGCGCCCTCACGCACCGATGCCCCTGTGAACGCAAAAGTTGTACGCTCACCCGCTTTGTCTCCCCGCGTGTGGGGAGGGGCGCTTTCACATTTGAGGAACTTAATCCCACGCATCCTCAGCGGTTGGATTGCCACTTCACATGCCCATCGCCGTAAATCACCACCCGTCCGTCAGGCAACTGAAGATAGCCCACGACTGTCTCTGCAGGTCTCTCTATGTTCGCAAGGTTTTGACCGTCCATCAAGTAGCGGAACGCAAACACGCCGTCGACTGTGAAGACTTCCCGATTGCGTAGATAGGGGTAGAGTACCTCGGCTACTTGTATATCACCAGTGTTCGGGGGGAAAAATTCGTCATAGTCTTGCACATACATCATGAGCGCGAGGGCGATTTGCTTTGCTTGCGAGAGGTATTGTTCTCGTTCGGACGCTGCGGTCATCTGAAGTGTCGTATCGCGGTCGACGACGAGGAGTGCGCGGTAGAAGGCGGCGCCGTGCGCGACATAGAGCAGAGCGTCGCCTTGGGGGCTAACGGCGGCAAGCGCGGAGTCGGCGGCGACCAGCGTCGCCTGCTCGCCCTCGCTGAGCCAAGTGGCTCGCGTTGCGCCTTTCGAACCCTTGTGCTGCAACGATTGTTGTGCGCTTTCCACTGAGAGCCTCGTCGTCTCGCGCGGCGCATAGGAGCGCACTTCGGAGGGCGCAATCGCTTGCACATCGTTCGTGCGCGGGTTCCACAACACAAGCCGCAGCTGCGGCGTCTGGGCTTCCGAGTCGGGCTTCGGCGGCTCTATCAGTGTGAGGATGATATGCTTTCCGTCGGCGTGCCATTTAACACCGTCTTTGGAGTAGCCGATGTATTGCGCTGCCTGAGACACCGCAGGCGCGAGGGTTCGCACCTGCCCAGCCTTGCCCGTTGCAGAAACCGCCCTGTAGAGAAGCGGCGTTGGCTCCATCTCCGAGTCGTTTGGGCGCCACATGACATAGCGCGCGTCATCTTCGGGCGGCGCGAGCAGATACACTTCGGCGAACTGCCCCAAACTTACGGCGCGTCCGTTCAGCGGCGCGTAATAGACAGTTCGGCTCAGGGCGCTCATGTCGCCTTGTAATCGCGTTTCGTTCACGCTCAAAAGGCAGGCGGGGGCGTTTTTGTAGAACGCCATCTGCACATCTAAATCAGGGTCGATGTCGACAGTCGTGACGGGCGATTCCCAAAGGACATTCACGCGCTTGGTCTTGCGGTTCCACGCCAAGATACGATGGCGCAGGTCGGCGTTCCAGTTTTGCGCGTTGCCCTCGAAGCGAACAGCCGTCTGCACCAGCAGGGCGTAGTTGCCGTCGGGCGACCACTCGATTCGCCGAATGAACGGTTGCGCCACGAACTCAGGCGGCAACAGGATATAGCCGTTTTGCGCGCCGACCACTGGCGCGACAAAGAACTCCGCTTGCGTTTTGCTGTCTTGACGAACGCTCAGTGCGCCCATCCCCAGTAAGGTCGCTGCTGTCGCTATCCCCAAGAGCGTCCATAAGCTTCGCATGCGAATCACCTTTTAACAGATTCTCGCGGTTCCTGCGATTTCCTGCCGTTGGCGGCTGCGAGGTACAGGGAATCGCTGCGGGTTTGCCCTGTGTGGTTGCCCAAAGCAGTTGCTGCTATCCCTGTGTGATGGAATGCCGAGTACCGAGTGGATTCAGCGTGAGGCGCGGTTGATAGAGGCGGGGGTCTACCCAGACAAGGGGGTTGTGCTTACGGAGGCGCACCTGGATGCGCTTGTGCGTGCGTTTCGTGCGCCTGCGCCGATACTGGTGGAGCATCGCCCGTCGCCGTTGCTGCTGGGGTGGCTGGTGCGTGTGTGGCGGCGTGGGGATGCGCTGTACGGTCAGCTGGCGCTGTTCCCCGAAGCGGACGCGCTGCTGCGACGGTTGCGCCTGCGCGGGCTGAGCGTCGGATTGAGCCGCGACCTGAGCCGCCTGTTGGAAGTCTCTATCACTGCCAACCCTCGCATCCCCAGCGCGCGACTGTTCCACCAACCCACCCTCGCTCGAACCGCTGACGCCCTCAACGCGCCCCGACCCGCATTCCTCAACCCAGATGAGGAGGTGTTCCGATTGGAGACGATGGAGATTCACGAACCGACGGCAGACGTGCCGTCTTATCAAGCCGCGTTAGAATCGCGTGTGCGTGCGTTGGAAGCCGAGTTGCGTCGTCGTGAGGCGCGCGAGCAAGTGCAGCAGTGGAGTCTACGCGGGCAGTTGCCCCCTGCGCTTGCGCCAATCGCCGAGGCGATACTCTTGCAAGGCGATGCGCCCGTGCAGTTCAGTGGCGCGACCACCTCCGTCGCCGAGCTGTTTCGTCAGTTCGTCAACAGCCTGCCGCCGCAACATTTGCTGACCGAGCTTGCTCCGACGCCCGACTATGAGCCGCCCCAGTTCAGCGCGGATGCCATCGAGTTCCTGCGCCGCGCTTTCCCCGACATAGCGCCCGCTGAAATTTTGCAGTCGGAGGGACGCTAACGATGCCAGCACTCACGCAACCGTATGAGACGCACGAGCGCGAAGGGCTGATGGTCGCCTATCCTGTGAAGGCGAACACGAAAATCTGGAAGGGCGCGCTGGTGTGCGTCGATAGCACCGGCTATTTGACGCCCGCCGCCGACACGGCGAACCTGCGCTTTGTGGGTGTAGCGTTCGAAAGCGTCGACAACACGGGCGGCGCGAACGGCGCGAAGCGGTGTCGCGTCATCAAGCGCGGCAGCTTCGTCTACAACCGCAGCGGAGCCTACACCCAAGCCGATGTGGGCGTTACCGTGCGCGCCGTCAGCGATAACGAGGTCGCCAAAACCAGCACGAACAACATTGTCGTCGGCACGGTGGTGGAGCTGCTCGACGCCAACCGCGTGCGCATACGAATCGACAACCACACAGTGTAAGGAGGTGAGCCGAGATGCCGTTAGTACGAAGCGATTTGCTCGCGTTGGTGGAGGCGGGACTGCGCACGGAGTTCTTCCGCGCCTATCGTCAACTCGATGAAGCCAGCATCACACCGCAGATTGCCACAATTGTGCGCACGAACCTACCCGTGCAGAAGTACGGTTGGCTGGGCAGTGTGCCTGTCATGCGCGAGTTCGTGGACGAGCGGCAACCTGCTGGACTGGGCGTCTACGAATACACCATCAGCGACAGGGTGTGGGAAGCTTCTATCGCCGTCGAACGCCGCGCCCTCGAAGATGAACAGTATGACATGATCCGCATGCGCGTGCGCGACCTTGCGCGGGAAGCCGTGCGCCACAAAGAGCAACTGGTCATCGACGCGCTCATCCGCGGCGCCATCGACGGACGCTGCTACGATGGGCAGCTGCTGTTCGACGCCAACCACCAAGAGGGCGCAAGCGGACTGCAGAGCAACCTGTACAGTGGCGCGCTCTCTACCAATAGCCTGCAAGCGGCGATGGCGCAGATGATGCAGTTCAAAGACGATCGGGGGCGGTCAATGGGCATCATCCCCGATACTCTGCTCGTCGGTCCCAAACTCCAGTGGCTGGCGATGGAGCTGTTGGAATCGCCCGTCGTCGTGCAGGCGAACACAACCAACCACTTCACACCCTACCGTAATGTGTTGCAGGGCAAACTGCGCCTGATTGTGTCGCACTATATCACGGGCGCACACGAGAACAAATGGTTCCTGCTGGACACCTCACGCGCGATGCGCGCGATAGTGCTGCAGGAACGCCGCGATGTGCCGCTGGAGTTTGCCACGCTGGACAAACCCGACAGCGAGGGCGTCTTTATGCGCGATGTCGCCCTGTACGGCGCGCGCGCCCGCTACGGAGTCGGCTACGGATTGTGGCAGACCGCGCTGATGGGCACGGGATAGCCACGCTCGGTGCGACGCCACGAATCGCGTCGCACCGCTCCACGCGCGAACACTTCAGCTGAACGAAGACGCTTCGGGGCGTGTGAACAAACCCATTACCAGCCCTATTGCGCCCATCCATATCGCTGCATACAACAAATTAAAATGCGTCAGCGTGTCAGTGGGCGCCGATAGTGCGTCAAATAGCGGTTTGAGCAGCCATATCCTCATCATCGGCGACTCCGACTCCCGCCCGAAGAGGAGCAAATGCAACACCATAGGTACAGTCACCACTCCAGTTGTCGTGGCCAGTGTGAGGACGCGTGCGCCGACCAAGCTCTTGCCTTTCATAATCCGCGAACTCGCGCGTCCGATGCCCCACAATAGCAAACATAAGCCCCCGAAATAGAGGCTCATCGTATGCAAGAACCCCCACCAATCGTCGGTGGTAGAAGTGGTTGTGCCCGTCCAAACGATTGCGCCGTATACCGCGCCCACTGTCAGCAGCCAAAGTAGTCCCAGATACGGCAGTGCGCCCGAAGGCGCGTCGGAGAGCATCTTCGAAGCCCGAAATATGCCGTCGTTGGGGGAGCTTCTGTCTTCATCGTCGCCGAAGGGCGCAATCCAGCCTGTTAGCAGCAATATCGGCGTCGCACAAGTAGAGAGCAGAACCAGTAGCATCTCGCCCGAAACCGCCATAATCCCGCCCCCTGTAGTCATTAGAGGCGCGAGTGTGAGGAACCCATGCAGCGGCGCCAGCAACAGCAGCTGTCGGCGTGCGGAAGGCAGGGTGTCTTTGTCGTACAGTCCTACCTTGCGCGCTGCGCTGGTAAGCAGCAGGCGCGTGAATAGCAAACACAGCGCCGCCGCCATAATCCAAGAGGGGACTTGAAAATGCACCAGATCGACCTGTGTATCGGCGGCGAAGAGCGCGGCGAAGGGGTTCAACAACGCCGCTGGAACCCTCCATGCCACGCCGCTACCCGAACTCGACATACCCGAGTAGATCCCCTGAATCGCCAGCAGAATGCCCGTCGCCAGCAGGAACAGCCCCACGCGCGCATAGCTCCACAGCACCGCCATCGTGGAGTTGCGCGCATACACCGAGCTGAAGAGCGCAATCGCGCACAGCGCCAGCCCACCGCTGGCGATGATGACATAAGCGCGCAACAAATCGCCAAACGACACCCCGCCCAGCAACACGCTCACCGCGCTAATCGGCAGCGTGAGCGCCAACAGCAGCACGATGAAGCCGAACGAACCGATGAGCTTGCCCGTGAGCAGGTGGCGCGCCGTTAGCGGAGTCGCCAGCAGCAAGTCGATCGTCTTGCGCTCGCGCTCCAAAGTGATGGCGTTTGCCGTCAGCGCAGGGGCAATCAGGGCAATCAAGCTCACCAGCGTTCCCATCACCGTCCAGTAGAAGCTTAGCAACGCCTGCTGCACCGTGTAGGGATTGGCGAGACTTTGCAGGTCGCCCATCACCCACTCATACGCCAGCGCCGTGATGAGAATCATAAACAGCAGGTACGCCGCCTGTAGCAGGTAGGCGCGCCCGAATCGCATGCGCACGCGCCACTCGCGCCCAATCACAGGGTTCGCCACCACCTGCGTGAACATCCCCACGAGAGACTTGCGCCAATCCGCCCATGCGTTGCGCAGGGTCGCCATCGCACTCACCGCGAATCAGTTCGCAGACGCTCCTGGGATTCCTGCCACAGGGGGCGCGCGGCGTCCATCACCTCGTCCACCGTAATCCACTGCAGGCAGACTTTGCGCACGCAGCGGTCGGCGGGGCACTCGGTGCAGAGGGCGCGTTTATAGAGGGCACGGGCGCGCTGTCCATAGGGCCCTGTGCGGTCGGGGCTGGTGGGACCGTAAAGCGAGACGACGGGCACGCGGAACGCGGCGGCGATATGCGCCGTGCCCGTGTCGCCACATAGGTGCACCGCGCTGCGCTGTACGAGCGCCATCGCCTCCTTGAGGCGGGTGCGCCCGATCAGGCTACGCAGCGGGCGCGTTTTCAAGGCGCGCAGACGCTCCTCCAGAGGCTTATCGCCTGGCCCGCCGATAAACACGACGGGGGCGCTCCACTCCGCCTCGATTCGGTCGGACAGCGCGGCGAACTTGGCGAGGTCCCATCGTTTCCACTCTCTGCCTGCGGAGGGGTTGACGCTGATAATCGGCTTGTCGTCCGCGCCGAGTTGCGCCAACTTGTAGGCGACCTGTGCGTGCGCTTCGTCGGGCACATAGAGCGGGAACTCGACGGGCGGTTCGGGCGCGTGTGCCTCGTCGGGCGAACGGTAAAGCTCGGGGAACTCGCCCGATGCGCCCAGCCAACGCGCCGCATCCAGATACTGCTGCACCACATGGCGGTTCGGCTGCTCGCGTATCGGGATGCGCCTCAGCAGCAGTGCGGTGAACTCGCGCATGCGGTGCGCTCCGTAGCGGATGGGTACGCGCCCCAGTACCCCCCAAATCGCGCTCTTGAGCAGTCCCTGCAAATCCAGCGCCACCTGATACCGCTCCGCGCGCACTTCACGCGCCACTTGCATCATCACGCGCCGTGCCTCACGCCCAAACGGACGCTCACGCAACGCCCGATGCGGAATGATGTGCAGGCGATCGAGGCGCGGCGAGCCGTCAATCACGCCCCCATGGCGATCTTCTGCAATCCAGCCGATGTAAAGGTGGGGAAACGCCCGCTTCAGCGCCGCCGCCACAGGCGAAGCATGCACAATATCGCCCATCGAGGAGACCTTGAGAATCAGCAGTCGCTCCACGCGATTCAGATCCACAGGGTGCATCGGTTCACTCCGCCGCCGGGTACGACCCCAACAGCACCACCTCACGCGCGAAGCGGTCTAACTCTTCCAGCGCGGTCTTGATAAGCGCGTCTTGGCGATGCACTTGAATATCGATGTAAAACAGGTACTCGAACATGCCGCGCGGGTTGGGGCGCGATTCGATCATCGTGAGGTTCACCCCGTGCTTGTGGAATGCTCCCAGCGCATGATACAGTTCGCCCGGTCGGTTGCGTAGGGTCATCACCAGCGAGGTTTTGTCGTTGCCAGTGGGCGCGGGTTCGTTATACCCGATGACCAGGAAGCGCGTGCGGTTGTGCGGGTTGTCCTCGATATGTTCGCAGAGGAGGGGCACGCCGTAGAGTTCGGCAGCGAGCGCGTTGCCAATCGCGGCGCCGTTGGGGTCCTCCGCCGCGAAGCGCACGGCACGCGCGGTCGGCACAGTCTCGATAATCTCCGCCGCAGGGAGGTGCAAGCGCAGCCAGCGACGACACTGCTGCAGCGGTTGCGGACCAGCGTACACGCGCACAATCTGGTTCGTGTTCTTGGCTTTGGAGAGTAGGTGGTGCGCGATGGGCACATAGACCTCCGCACAGATGCGTGCGTTGGTCAGCGGGAACATATCCAGCGTTTCGGGCACGACGCCTGCCAACGAGTTCTCCACTGGCACAACCCCATAGTCCACACTCGACTGCTCCACCGCCGCGAACACATCGGCGATGCTCTCCGCAGGCATGTAGTGGGCGGCGCGCCCGAAGCATTTCAACGCCGCGGCATGGGTGAAAGTGCCTTCCGGACCCCAATAGGCGACGGTGGGGGCTTTCTCCAGCGCGCGCGAGATGGAGATAATCTCGCGAAAGATGCCCACGATCTGCTCTTGGCTCAGCGGACCGCGATTGAGCTGCTGCAGTTTGCGGTAAATCATCTGCTCGCGTTCGGGCGTGAAGAACGGTTTCGCGTCGCGCGACTTAATCTCGCCAATCTGTTTCGCCAACTCCGCCCGTTCGTTGAGCAGGTGCAGCAGCTGTTCGTCGATTTGGTCGATGCGTTGCCTTAGTTCGGATAGTTTGCGCATGCCTGCTAACTCTCCTGTGCGCGGGGCGTCGTCGCTCGCCGCGAATGATACTGTAGCGTCGAAGCGAATAGATGCTAAGAGTGTACCTCACGCGAGGGCGTTCGGAGAGCCGAAGCTGTGGTATAATTGATTTAGCCGCCTGCTGGAGGACGATATGGCAACAAACTCCTACATCGGGAAAGGGGTGGGGTTGCTCGTGATGCTGAGCGTAGCATCGGCGCAAGCCCAAACGCTTACATGGTTAGGTACGCTGAACTATCAATCCAGTATCGCCGATGACATCTCGGCGGACGGGCGTGTCGCACTTGACGACCCAGTTTGGCTCACGGTGCTTTTTCACTGCGGACAGAGGCGTTAACATGGCTACGCAGCAACGGCTTTCAGGCGCGCGATTTTCGGAATGGTCGCAGCACGCGCACGACGCGCAGCGCACGGGCTACACGGCTCAGGTTGTGCCGCCGCCGTGGCGCTTACGCTGGATTTGGAACGGCGTTGATGCTCAGGGCGGCGTGGCGAAGGTCACGACGAACGGCTCGCTGCCGCGCAATGTGCAGCCGGTTACCGGCGGCGGGCGCGTCTATGTGGCGGCGGGCAGCGACGGCGTGTTCGCGCTCAGCGAAATCAACGGGCGCACCCTGTGGCG
>JARJMV020000194.1 GCA_029335935.2 bacterium | reverse complement strand
TCAAAACGATCATACTTTCTATAGAAAATGCATTCTCTAATATGCATTCCAGTATCCTTATTAGTCCTTTAACATCATCTTCTCTCTTAACGATAAACAGTAACCCAACTTCAACTTCATCAAGGTCATCTCGCAGCTGGTGGATGAGCTGAAAGCGACGAAAGACCCCATCCACCAGGTGGTCTTCTTCCGCAACGCCCGCGAAGAGACCGAAGTGGAGGTCGCCCTGCAGTATCACACGGGCTATCAGGAGACGCTCCTCTCCTACGCCAACAACATCCACACGGTGGAGGGTGGCACGCACCTGTCGGGCTTCAAGACCGCGCTGACCCGCGTCATCAACCAGTACGCTCGCAAGGCAGGACTGCTGAAAGATAAAGACCCTAACTTCACAGGCGACGATGTGCTGGAGGGCTTGACCGCCGTGATCGCTGTGAAGCTACTCCATCCGCAGTTCGAGGGTCAGACCAAGACCAAGTTGGGCAACCTTGAGGTGCAGGGGCTGGTGAACTCCATCGTGGGCGAGGCGTTCAGCGAGTATCTGGAGCGCAACCCGTCGGTGGCGCGCAAGATTATCGAGAAGGCGCTCACGGCGCAGCGCGCCCGCGAAGCCGCTCGCCGCGCCGCCGAACTGGTCAAACGCCAAAGCGCGTTAGACAGCGCCTCACTACCTGGCAAACTTGCCGACTGCACCGAGCGCGACCCCAGCAAGTGCGAGCTGTTCTTGGTGGAGGGCGATTCGGCAGGCGGCTCCGCCAAGATGGGGCGCGACCGCCGATTCCAAGCCGTGCTGCCCCTGCGCGGTAAAATCCTCAATGTGGAGAAAGCCCGCCTCGATAAAGCCCTCGAAAACGAGGAGATCCGCGCTCTCATCACCGCGCTCGGCACAGGGATCAGCCTCGACGCCAACGGCAACCACAGTAGCAGCGAGTCGGATAGCCGATTCGACATCTCCAAGCTGCGCTACCATCGCATCGTCGTGATGACCGATGCGGATGTCGATGGCGAACACATCCGCACCCTACTGCTGACCTTCTTCTTCCGCTATATGCGCCCGCTGATTGAGAACGGACATGTCTACATCGCGCAACCGCCCCTGTTCCGCGTGCGTGCCGGCAAAGACGAGCAATACTACGCCAAAGATGAGCAGGAGCTGGAGGCAATCCTCAAGAAGATCAAGAAGAAAAATGTGCAGGTCACTCGCTTCAAGGGATTGGGCGAGATGAACGCGGAAGACCTCGCCGATACCACGATGGATCCCGAAAAGCGCGTGATTGTGCAGGTGCAGCTGGAGGACGCGATGGAAGCCGAGCGCATCTTCAGCGTGCTGATGGGCGATAAGGTGGAGCCGCGGCGCAAGTTTATCGAGGAACACGCCAAAGAGACCACCGACATCGACTGGCACTGCTGATATTAGGCGGAATCGGTATACTTGGGCGCGCATGGCGTGGCTGTTCCTCGTGATTGCTGGGCTAATGGAAATCGTCTGGGCGACGGCGTTGAAATTCTCCAACGGCTTTACACGCCTTGGGCCGACTGTGGTGGCGTTGACCACTGCTTGGGCGAGCTTTTGGTTTCTGTCGTTGGCAATCCGCAAGATACCGCTCGGAACCGCCTATGCCGTCTGGGTGGGCATCGGCGCGCTGGGCGTGGCAATTGTGGGTATTCTCTGGTTTAAAGAATCGCGCGACTTCTGGCGGCTATTCTTTATCGGCTTGATTGTGGTGGGTGTGGTGGGGTTGAAGGTCGTTTCGCGCGATGAAGGACTCTGAGGCACCGCAGGTCGGCTACAGTTGGGCGCGCGCCTCGGCGGTGATGATGACCGCCATTCTCGCAAGCCGACTATTGGGCATGCTGCGCGACACGGTGATCGCGTTCCGATTTGGTCAGGACGAGTTGACCGATGCCTATCGCGCCGCCTTTCAGCTGCCCGACCTGCTCTTTTTCATGGTGGCGGGTGGCGCGCTCTCCTCGTCGCTGATGCCTGTGTTCTCGCGGTACTGGGAGCAGGGGCGCACCGATGAAGCGTGGCGTGTGTTCTCCATCGTGGCGACGGTCATGACCAGCCTTACAACCGCGCTGGTGCTGGCACTGGAACTCGCAGCGCCGATGGCGGTCCGACTGATGTTTCCGGGCTTCGACGCCGACCGCCTCACACTCACTACGCACCTCACGCGCATCGTGTTGCCTGCGCAAATCTGCTTCCTGCTGGGGGGGCTGATGATGGCGACGCTGTATGTCCGCAAGCATTTCCTTGCGCCTGCGCTGGGACCGAATATCTACAACATCGGCATTATTCTGGGCGGGTTGGTGTTGGCGTTATGGTTGGGCGTGGCGGGGTTAGCGTGGGGTGCGCTTGTGGGCGCGCTGGTCGGTAGCGTGCTGTTGCCCTTGATTGTGATGTATCGGATGGGCAGCGCGTTCCGTTTCGAGTTCGACCTCAGGCATGCAGGTGCGCGCGAGGTGTTCCGACTCATGCTGCCCGTGATGTTCGGGCTGTCGCTACCGGGGATTTACATGCTGATCTTGCGCGTGTTTGCCTCGTCGCTGCCGGTGGGCACAATCTCGGCGTTGGACAACGCGAATCGTCAGATGCAAGCGCCTCTGGGGATTGTGGGTCAGGGGATTGCGTTGGCGATTTTTCCTGCGCTGACCTCGCTGGCGGCGCGCGGCGAGTGGGGGGCGATGCGGCTCACCTTGCAGCAGGGGTTGCGGTTGGTGTGGTTCCTCACCGCGCCTGCCACTGTCCTGTTGCTGGTGTTGGCGGAGGACATCAGCCGTGTGCTGTTGCAGTACGGCAAGTTCACGCCGACGGACACGCAGTTGGTCGCGAGCGCGCTGCGTGCGTTTGCGCTGGGACTGTTCGCGTGGTCGGGTCAGGCGTTGGTTGCGCGTGGGTTCTTTGCGCTGCGCGATTCGCTAACGCCCGTGCTGATTGGCTCGGCAGTGACCGCGCTGTTTGTGGCGCTGTGCGTGGTGTTTGTGCAGGGGTTGCGCTGGGGGCATATCGGCTTGGCGTTGGCGACCTCTGTCGCAGCAACCTTACAGATGGTTTGGATGCTGCGAGTACTCATGCGTCGGATACCGCCTGCAGAGGTCGCTACGCCGCGCCCGTTGATGGGGTTCCTGCTGCGTAGCGGGTTGGCGACGCTGCTGATGGGGGCGTTCGCGTACGCGCTTCACGCGGGTCTGCACACGCTGTTTCGGGGCTTCCAGCCGAACCTTCAATCGCTAGTGGTGGCCGCGCTGGTTGCTGTCGCCTCGATGAGTGTCTACCTCTGGCTCTGCCACCAGATGGGCGTGCGCGAAGCGGAGTATGTGCAGCGTGTGCTTAGGCGTCGCGCGGGGACGCCTTGACCGCCTCTAAGAGGCTCTGCACATTCTTTAGGCAGCGCGCCGCGCTTTCCAACGGCGTGCGGATGTACCGCTCCTGCTCGATAATCAGCCACTGCCAACCGTGTTGCAACGCCAGATTCAGCACGCCTCGCATATCGACCGCGCCTTCACCCACCTCAATATCGTGCATGTCGGGCTTGCTGATGTAATCTTTGAGGTGCAGGGCGCGGATGCGCTCGGCGTACTGGGTGCAGAACGCCGTCGCGCTCACGCCAGCGTACTCCACCCAGTAGGTATCCACCTCCAAGTGGAAGGAACGGGGGTCGGTGTGAGTCATGAGCAAATCGACGGCGCGCGCGCCATCGTACTCGGCGAACTCGTAGCCGTGGATGTGGTAGAGGAATGGGACGCCGCCCTGTGCCAGCGTCCCGCCAATTCGGTTGAACCGCTCCGCGACGCGCTTCCAGTCGTCGGCGGTGCGCCGATCCGTCTCATCGATCCAGAAGGTCACGGCATAGTGGGCGTCCCATTCCCGACAGGCGTCAATCACTTGCTGGGGCGCGGTCTCCAGCGTCGGCATATCGAAGCCCAGCCCAGCGATTCTCAGTCCCGTTTCGCGCAGCAGTATGTGCATTGCGGGGCTATGCTCGCCCATGAACCCCGTCGTCTCGACATACTCGTAGCCCATCTGCGCCACGGCGCGGAGGGTGCCTTCAAAATCCGCCTTCAAATCGTCGCGGAGCGTGTATAGCTGCAGTCCTATGTGGGGCATAGTAGTCTCCTATGGGCACATCGGTTTGCGCGGGTCAACCACAGGGGATTCACAGGGCATGTCCGTGCCGCCGCGGATGCGTTTGCCGGGCATAAACTGCGCGTGTCCGTCGCAGTAGACGATGTTCGCGCCGCCGTCGAGGTGGCGATGGGTACATTCGCCGAACGCGCCGCGCCGACCCCAGTAGCCGTTGGCGCACTTGAGCCGATGCATTCCCCACTGCGGGTGCTCGCCCGGAATGGGCAGTTGCGGACCGTCGCGGTTGCCCCAGTCGTGGAACCAGCCGCCCAGCGCGCTGTCGGCAATCAGTGCAATCTGCGTCAACTCCGCTTGGAAACTCGACAAGCGCGCAAAAGTCGGGTTGCCCAGCCCCTGAATCTCCACGCCACGAAAGATATACTCGTTGTAGCCCAGATTCACGATATAGTTGTCTTCAGGCGGTCCGCCCTGAAAGGACGGCGGATAGGTGGGACCGCTGGGGCAGCGGAAGACATCCTTGTTTTTGATGTAGGGGAACAACAGCGGCGCCCACAGGAAGTAGCTGTAGCGTTGGTACAGGGGATTGCGCTGGCGGTCCTCGTTCACATAGAACCACAGGGTAAGAAAGGTCTCGTCGTAGTCCTGCGCGTAGGCTTGCGTTGCGATGGCGAGTTGGCGGCAGTTCGAGAGGCACTGCGTCTGACGCGCCTTCTCGCGTGCCTGCGCGAACACAGGAAACAGGATCGCTGCTAATATCGCAATGATTGCAATCACGACCAGTAGCTCGATGAGCGTAAATGCGCGTTTTTGCATAATTGCCTCCTCGTCATTATAGTATGCACTTTAGGGGGATTTTCCTGCCTTTATGCTTCGCCTTTGAGCCGTTTGAGCTCGGCTTCGAGTGTTTGGAGCTGTTGCGCGAGCCGCTCGGCGCGTTGGCGTTCTTCGCGGGCGCGGCGTTCCGCTTCGATGGCGCGTTGGCGTTCCTGATCGGCGCGTTGGCGCTCCTCTTGAGCGCGTTGGCGTTCCCGTTCAATTGCCTGCTCCAACGCTTCGCGCAACTCCAAGTACCCCTTGAAGCGATTGCCCTCGGTGTCATAGACGCCTGGGTCTGCCTCTGCGCCGATTCCGAAACGCACCCCCAGACGCGGGCTTACCCAGCCCACCATCGCTTCGATCTGTTTGAGCTGACTATCCTGCCGCACGAAGCCTTTCCAACGCCCTGTGTCGGGGTCGTAGATGTAGTACTCTTCCACGCCGTACTTTTCGTAGAAATCCTTCTTCGCTTGCTCCAGCTCGTCGGCTGTATTGCCTTCCGAGACCACCTCAAACACCACCTGCGGTGGGATGTTCTCTTCTTCCCACTGTTTGTAGGAGCGGCGATGCCCTTTGGGGCGTCCGAACGCGACCATCACATCGGGGGCCGTGCGTTCCAGTTTCTTGCCTTTCACGGGATACCAAAACAGATCGATGGCGATGAACACATCGTCGCGGTGGCGGAACATCGCTTCCAAGTTCTCTTTGAGCGTCATCATCACATCGGCTTGGATAGTGTTGTTCGCCATCGGTTGACCGTCGGTTTCAGGGTACTCCAAGTCGGGCGGCGGTAGTGTGCTTCGCATCCCTCTCACCTGTGTGAGTATACCTGTAGCGTTCGCGCCGATTACAAGTAGGGGTTGGTAGCGCGTTCGACGCCGACGGTGGTGTCGGCTCCATGTCCGGGGTGCAGGATTGTGTCGTCGGGCAGGCTCAGCACGCGCGTATGGAGGTGCTGGCGCAGGGTTTCGAAATCGGCGTAGGGGATGTCGGTGCGTCCGACGCTGCCTGCGAAGATGGCGTCGCCGCAGAACAGGCGCATCGGTTGGCTGTTTCTCAGCAGGAATCCGATGTGGTCGGGGGCGTGTCCGCGCAGCGCCAGCACTTCGAATTGCAGCGCGCCGACGGCGAACTGCTCGCCCTCGCGCAGGAAGCGGTCGGGTTGTGGCAAAGGCTCCATCGTGGGCAGGTTCAGGTAGGCGGGATGCTCGTGGGCGTATTGCGCCAGCAGTTCCCACTCGTCCTGACTAATCCAGAAGGGGGCGTTTGTGTGTTGCTTGAGGGCGCGCACGCCTACCACATGGTCGAAGTGTCCATGGGTCGCCAGCAGCGCGACGACGGGTGGGTTGCCTAATGTGCGCAGGCGTGCGATAATCTGCTCTGGCTCGAAACCGGGGTCGATCACGGCGGTTTGACGAGTTGCGACGCACTGCACAACATAGCAGTTGGCGCGCAGCGCGCCCAGCGTGAGTTTCTCGATGTGTACCATCAGGGTATGTAGGTCACAATCGCGGTGAGGGCGAACATCGCAATCGCCAGTACCAGCGTCAGGCGCGAAAGGTTGTCATCGAAGCCAGGCTTCGCTCTGCCGAACATGCTATCTGCCGCGCCGGGACTGAAAATCCCCTCCGAGCGCGAGGTCTGGATTGCCACCAGCCCGATGAACAGCACCATGACAATCATGTCTGCCCAAGTGAGAACGATTTTCAGGATCTCCATCGTCGCTCCTCGTCAAAATCGATGGTTTGTTGGATGCGGTCGCGCAGGTCGTCCACAGGCTCCTCGAGGGAGCGTGTGACTTCCTCGCCCGCTTTTTTGAACTCGCGCATGGCTTGTCCGACGGAGCGCGCGATTTCGGGCAGCTTGCGCGGTCCGAAAATCAGCAGCGCAATCACGAACAAGACCATGATTTCGCTAAAGCCGATGCTCCCGAACATAGGTTTTCGCCTCCGCGGGGATAGCCGCCGCGTAGAGTTATTATACCTCTTCTGGCGTGATGGCGACGAGGGTGCGCCGTTGGGGGGGCAGCAGTTGTTGGGCGAGTGTATGGATGCTCTGTGGGGTGACGGCGTCGATGGCGGCGATAATCTCGTCCATGGGGGTTACTGTGCCGCGCATCAGTGTCTCGCTGCCGATGAGTTCCGCGCGTGCCTGCGTCGATTCCAGCGCCAACACCCGATTGCCCTTGAGCAGGTTGCGTGCGCTGGCGACCTCTTCTTCGCTGGGTGGCTCGGTGAGTAGCTGCTCGAGCTCGTTTTCGATGACTTGCACGGCTTGCTCGAACGCGCTGGGCGCCACGCCGCTGTAGATAACGAACAGTCCGCCGTCGGACATAGGCGCGGCGTAACTGCCGATTTCGTAGGCGAGTCCGCGCTTTTCGCGCACCTCCAGCCACAACCGACTGAACATACTGCCGCCCAGCAGAGTGTTTAGCACGGCTTGTGCGTAGC
>JARJMV020000227.1 GCA_029335935.2 bacterium | reverse complement strand
CCCACGCGCACGCCCGTGTGCAGCACCGTTCCGGGGCGAATGTGCGCAAAGGGACCCACCGAGACATCCGATTCGATTCGCGCTTGGATGATGTGCGAACGGAACAGATGGCACCCTTCGCCAACCACACTATCCTGCAGGTAGAGGTCGGGGCCGAGCGTGCAGTTCGCGCCGATAATGGTGTTGCCGCGCAGGTGGGTGTTGGGTTCGATCACGGTGTCGCGTCCGACCTGCACGGTCGGTTCGATGTAGGTGGTGGCGGGGTCGACGACACTGACGCCGTCCAGGCAGAGTTTTTTGAGGATGCGCATCCGCAGTGCCTGCGCCGCTTGCGCCAGTTCCCAGCGGTTGTTCACGCCGAGCAGGAGTGTGGGGTCGGGCGACTGCCACGCGACCACGCGCGCCCCCTGCCCCGCGAGGATGCCAACCACATCGGTCAGGTAGTATTCGCCTTGCGCGTTCTGGTTGCTCAGTCGGGGGAGCGCGTCGCGCAGCGCGTCCACGCGGAAGCAGTAGAACGAGGTACACACTTCGCGAATGGCTCTCTGCTCCGGCGTCGCGTCCTTCTCCTCGACGATGCCGACGATATTCCCGCCTTCATCGCGCAGGATACGCCCGTAGCCTGTGGGGTCTTCCAGAATCGCGGTGGCTAAGACGCATGCCGCCTCCGTCTGACGCGCCGTCTCATAGAGCGATGCGAACACTTCAGGAGTGACCAGCGGCGAGTCGCCCGACGCAATCAGCGCATACTCGGCTTCGCTGGGCAGGTGCGGCACGGCGTCCATCACGGCGTGCCCCGTGCCGAGCTGGTCCGCTTGGAGCGCGTAGAGATACTGCTCGCCCAACGCTTGCTCAACTAAGTCTGCGCCGTGCCCGACCACCACGATAGTCGGTTGCACGCCTGCCTGCTCCAGAGCGCGTAGCACATAGCTTGTGAGGGGCTGTCCCAGAAGCGGGGTAATCGCTTTGGGGTGTTCCGATTTCATGCGGGTTCCTTTGCC
Organism: bacterium; assembly: GCA_029335935.2. GTDB lineage: Bacteria > Armatimonadota > Fimbriimonadia > Fimbriimonadales > GBS-DC > GBS-DC. The sequence continues at coordinate 1,976 of JARJMV020000227.1, read as the reverse complement.
CGCTGCCATCACAATCGCAGTCAGTTTCGACGCCATCGCTCGTCTCCCGAACCGCAGCGAGTGGATTATACCTCGAGCGTGGTGATTGGTTGTGTTCACGGGTTGCGTTGGCGTGTTCAGGCGCGACGCCGTTCTTGGCGTTGCGCAGCCAGAGCGTGGCTTGGACATTCTTGTCCAAGCGTAGTTCGTCGGTGGGGACGCTGAGGCGGCGATGCCCTCCGACATGCGCTGCCTGAGGTCAATAGCCCTTGTCATAGGTGGGGTGAGGGCGAAGCCGTCCACTTTCCAAAACAGCCCCGAACAGGGTGAGGGGAGTGTTATTCGTTCCAGAGCAGTGGCTGCAGCTGGAGCGCATCGGAGCGCACCTTGCGCTTGAGCAAGCGATGCTCCTCGCGAATCTGACCTGCGCGGAGCCGTTCCAGAATCATCGCATGGTAGGTGGGGTCAATCTCCGCCGCGAGGAACCGCCTACCTAATCGCCGACACACTTCCAACTCCGCGCCGCTGCCACCGAAATGCACCAGCACCACATCGCCTGGTTGTGTGCAGCTCAAGATGAGCATCTCCGACAACTTTTGAGGGATTTGGCACGCATGGATGGTCTTTTCGCGGCTCACATTCTTCACTAAGTCGAAGTAGAACCAGCTGTAGGGCATACGCCCCTTCTGCCCCTGCGCGATGCGTTGGCGAATGCGTCGGTCGGTTGGGTTCTGATAGGGCTGCGCCACCTGCTCCTTGAAGAACTTGTTGTTCGCGCTCTTACGACAGTGCAGAATGCTGCGGTGCGCTGTGGTGAACCGCTTGGGGCTATGCCCAACATTGGTGTTATAGACCCACACATAGTCTTGTACATCGTAGCATGCCTCGTCCAGAAAGCGTACGCGCAGGTAAGCGTTCTGCTTGGGGTAGTTGATGAAGAACATGTTGCCGTCGTCTTTGAGCACACGCAACGATTCGCGCGCAAGCTCGATATACCACTCGATATACTCTTCAAATGAGCGTGTGTACGACCTACCGTTGTACTGCACGCCCACATTGTAGTCGGGGTCGCTGAAAACCATGTCCACCGACTGCTCAGGCAGCTGGCGCATCAGCTCCATCACATCGCCCAGGTAGACCGTGTCGATTAGATGCTCTGGAATTGCCATCGATCCTCCCTACCGCTGACGCAAGCGGTACTCCGCCTTGCGAACGAGCCTTATAGAGTCTAACCGATCTGGGTTTTTGAATTCGTACAGGTACATCCGCACACGGGTTTCCGAGTCGGATTTCTTACGCCCGCTCGGCGCCTGCTTGAGGACATAGCAAGCGTTGATGTGGTCGATTTTGATTTTTGCTTCGTCCGCTTTGCCGAGGTAATACTTAATCGGATGAAAGATTTTGTAGACTTCAAAGTTCGGAATGAATTTGCTATTTGACTCTACCACCGTCACCATCCCCTGATATTCCAGTGTCAAATCAATCTCTATCTGCTGACCTTCTGCAGTAATGTGGGTCTTTCCGACCCGATAGCTCAGGCTGGCTTTCGTCCTACCAGGTAAGTAAACTTTGGGGGAGGCGGCTACATCTTCATAGATGAAATCGTGGAGAATACGCTGGTTGAGTGCAAATGACAGCGTACTTGCCTCGCCTCTTTCAATATCGTTCAGGAGGCTTTTTCGGTATCGCCATGGTACGATATCCTCTGGGTCCTTGATATCCTCGAAATTGTGATACCAAAGGTTAACGGCTTTTAAAAAGCAGTGGTTGCCCCGACCGAGATGAACTACGCAGTATCCCTTCCTTACCAGCTCTTCAGGAAGCGAGTCGCGCGTGTCGAATTTCGTAGCGTCAAACTGGTTCCTGAACCTCTCCCCTGATACGCGCTTAACCTCGTCGTTGTTGAACAGGAGTGTACCTTTGCGGCGACACTCCTCGAACAGCTTTAGACTGACATGGTGTTTCGGTGGGCGTTTTATATTCTGCTCAGCCATGTT
>JARJMV020000220.1 GCA_029335935.2 bacterium | reverse complement strand
GTGTATCGTATCATCGTCATTCCCTCCTATTAGGTTAGAGTCGGCGTGTTGCGTATAAGTATTATACCTACTGTGTGTGTAGTTTGGGGTATACTCACGGCGCTATGCGGATTGCACCTAGAGGGTTGACGATGAGGCGCGGTTTTACGCTGATAGAGTTGCTTGTCGTCATCGCGATTATCGCGATACTGGCGGCGGTGCTGTTTCGTGAGTTCGCACAGGCGCGCGAGAAGGCGCGACAGGCCAACTGTATCAGCTATCTGCGTCAAGTCGGTATCGGGATGTTGATGTATATCCAAGACTACGACGAGATGTTGGTTCCCTACGCGGTCTCCGACCCGAACAACAACCGTTCGACGGTTCACTGGTGGCACGGAGCCAGCATTCGTTCGCAAGGTACACCGTTCATCTACGATCCCACGCAAGGGCTTATCCAGCCGTACTTGCGCAACTATGAGATACAAGACTGCCCATCTGCGCGCGATTTACCAGGAAACACTGCGATGGTGAACGGCAATCTGTGGCCCGACTATGCTACCAACAGCCTGATTTTCGTGGACATCACGCGCGAAGCGGCTATCAGTTATGCGAGTTTGGAGCGCCCATCCGAGACCCTGTTCCTGTGCGATGCCGTGAACGCATTCCGAGTACCTACCCTAAGTAGTTCACCGTTCATCTGGCCCCCGTCGTGGTCGAGCGGAGCCTCTCAATTCCACTTCCCCGAGCGGTTTCACGGACGGCACAATGGGTTCGGCGTCGTGCTGTGGGGCGACGGGCACGCCAAAGCGCGTCGTCCCTCTTATCGCGTCGCGGGCGCCTCGGCAGACAGCGATTGGCGTCGCGGGCGCAACATCGGCATGCTCTCGCCACTGGACAATGTGCCCGCCGACCTGACGCGCAACGACCCGCGTGCGCCCCAGTATGACTACTTCTTCACACGGAATAAGGAGGCAGGATGGTAGTCTTGGCTCGGTGGGTCGGCGCGCTCTGGCTGCTCTTATGGGGGCAAGCCTTCGCGCAAGGTGTTCCCTGCAGCGAATGCTTCGCCTTAGAGCGTTTAGAGCCACGCCTGCGCCCACAGGCGGAGCAACTCCTGTTGCGTATGCTCGATCGCGAATCGCTCTACACGGTAATCGGCGGGCTCAAACCCATGAGCAGCGGTTTTGCCACCGTCACCTACGGCGCAGAGCCACTGGATGCAACCACCTATCTGCAACTGGTAGACCTGCGCACGATTTTGAGACAGTTTCGCTGCGGCGACGACCTCTACGCCGATATGATGGTCTTCCGCCGCGCATCCGACGGTAAAAAGACCGCGCACGCGATTGTGGTGAACCTCCCGGCGATGCGTGCCGTCATCCGCCAATACGCCGACTTCTTCGCGAAACTGGGCATTACCGAGAATAGCCACCCGATGGAGGTCGTGATGGCAGTGGAACACGCCGAACCCAGCGACCGACACCGCGGCTATGGCTACCTGTTCGGCTATCCCAAGTATGCGGTGGATTTCTTCGTACAGGCGGCGGAACACCAGCAGCGCACGGGTGAGTTTGTGGAGCGCGACTTCTTCCATGTACCCACCTATGAACGCGAAACAAACCTCTTCGTATGGGCGGTTCCCAAAGGGCATATACCGAATTCGAAGGATTTAGATATCCGCGCACGCGCTGAGCAAATCCTGCAAGCATATCGCGCGCGACGTGAACAGTTCATCGGCGATGGCAAGCCAGGCGTGCTCGAACTGTTGCGCGACTGGCTGCGCGGCAGCGATGGCAATTGCCACCTGAAAAACGCTGTCCCTGAGCCGATACATGTCCCATCCGATGCGGCGCGCCCCGAGCCGATACTCCACAATACGCCCACCCACTGCGAAGATGCGGCGTAGGGTATAATCCCCCTTCGAGAACGAGGAGGCAACGATGGCACAGGTTTGCGAAATCTGCGGCAAAGGTCCGATGTTCGGCAACAGTATCCAGCACAAGCATTCGGGGCAGTGGCGATACCGTGCCCCGAAAACGAAGCGCCAATGGTCGCCGAACTTGCAGACGGTGCGCGCGTATGTCAACGGCGGCAAGACCGTGCGCCGCATCAAGGTCTGTACGCGCTGTATCAAGGCGGGCAAGGTGCTACGCGCCATCGGATGAATTGGGACGGATTGCTGGAAGCTCTAACGCGGCTCTGTATCGGCGTCCCGCGCCGTGCAGAGCCGCTCCGTCGCCACACCACCCTGCGCGTGGGGGGACCCGCCGCGCTTTTCTACAAAACAGGCGACCTCGAAGAGTTCGCCCGCATCTCCTGCTGGGCGCACCAGAACGCTATACCCGTGTTTATTATGGGGCACGGCAGCAACATTCTGGTCAGCGATAGAGGGTTGCCTGCGCTGGTCCTCTACAACACCTGCCAGCGGATGGCTGTCGGTGCGGAGACCTACGCGGAGACGGGAGTCGCGTTCCGCGAGCTGTTTCTCAAAACGGCGCAGGCAGGGCTGAGCGGTTTAGAGTTCGCCGTGGGCATTCCCGGCACGCTCGGTGGCGCGTTGGTCTCTAACGCAGGGGCGGACCGCAGCAACATCGCGGACCTGCTGATCGAGCTGGACTTGGTGGCGGAGGGCGTGCGCATGCGCGTGTCACCTGAGTGGATGGAGTTCTCGTATCGCGACAGCCGCCTGCGTCGCCCGAACGCACCGCCGACCAGCCTGCTTGCGGTGCGAATA
>JARJMV020000189.1 GCA_029335935.2 bacterium | reverse complement strand
CCTGCTGCAAGCCCATCCCGACGGCGAAGTGATTGTGGTGGGGCACGGCGGTAGCCTACGCATCCTGCTGTGCGAAGCGCTCGCAGGCGATGTGCAGACCTATCGGCGTATCCGCTTGGACAACACCAGCGTCTCCATCGTGGAGCGTGCGTCCGAACGGCTCTATGTCAGCCTGCTCAACTACACCGACCATTTGGCCGACCCGTCGGTGGACGGCTTTTAGCGGTCTTGCGGCAGCGTCGCTATCAGTTCGGGCACGGTGACGAATTCAAACCCGCGATGGCGCAGGGCGTATATCAGTTCGGGGAGCGCGTCGGCGGTGTGGGGATAGGTGTCGTGGAGCAGTAGGATGCTTCCGTTATGGGCGCGGCGCGCGTAGCGGCGCACCCAGTAAGAGTGTGTGCGCGGAGGTCGTTCTGGCTCGCCCAGCACGGTCGCCATCACGAGGGGCAGCTGCCAGCGTTGCACGGCGCGACGCACAGTCGCGTTCTGCGCCAGATAGGGCGGTCGGTAGGCGACCAGCTCCACGCCTGCCCGACGCGCCAAAATCTGGCAGTCGCGTATCTGACGCCACACCTGCTCCTCGGTTAGATGGGTTTGCCGTTGGTGGTCGTAGCTGTGGCAGCCGAGCGCGTGCCCTTCCGCTGCGATGCGCCGCGCCAGATCAGGATAACGCTTCAACTTCACCCCCACCACAAAAAAGGTGGCTCGCACGCCCTCGCGTCTCAATATCTCCAAGATGCGCGGCGTGGTTTCTGGGTCGGGTCCGTCGTCGAAGGTGAGCGCGACGACAGGCGCGCGCGGATTGCCACGCCACAGCACGCCCTCGCGCGTCATCAGATGCTCGCCCCGCATACGCAGCTGCCAATATTCCACACTCAGCAGGCGCGCGCGCGTCTCGCCCGTCAAGTCGGGCAAAAAATAGTATAACAAGACCACCATACAAAGCGCATCCACCCAGATTACCCAACGCACTAAGGTATTATACCTTCAGAATGAAAAGCGTGGTCATCTCTCGGCATAAACTGTTGCCGGCTCAGGAAACGGCGTTACAGGCGTTAGGCGCGGAAGTGGTGGAAATCTGCGAGCAGTATAATCCCAAAGTCGATAATCCGCGCTGGGAAGCGCAGGGGGTGAAGGCGGTGTTCACGGTCGCGCTGCCGCCCCACTTACTGCAGCACCTAAGCGAGGCGTTCCGCGTGTTCCTCTTCGAGATGGAGAGCGTCGGTACCACGACAGACGAAACGGAAGCGCAACGCTGGTGCGCCGAAGACCCCGAGCGGCGCATCTATCTCCCCGCGCGCGAGGGGAGCCTGCGACTGCTGAAGTTCGTGGCCGTTTCCGAAATCAAGATAGAGATTCAAACCAAGCGCGTGTGGACGGTACAGGCGTGAATCGGGTACTCTTATGTTGTGCGGTCGGACTTGGCGCGTGTCGGCGCGGTGCTACTGATTGGGGTCGCGCTGCTGATTGTGGGGTTGCAGTTTCTGCAGGCGCGCTTTTCAGATAGGGGACACTATCTGATACGGGCGCGGTTTGATGACGCACGCAACATCTCGGTGGGCGCGAAGGTGCTGATGGCGGGCGTGCCTGTCGGGTTCGTGAAGGGCGTGCAGTTGGAGGGCGCGCCGCCCAAAGCGACGCTCACGCTCGCCATCCGCGACACGGTGCGCATTCCGCAAGGCTCCACCGTGCGCCTCTCGGGCGGGCTGCTGCTGCCTGGTGAGACGCGCGTGGAGATTATCCCGCCCGACCAAGTGATGGGCTACCTCACGGCAGGCAGCGTGGTGGAGGGCGAACCGCCGTTCGATTTCAGCCGCGCATTCGATCGGTTCGCGCCTGAGGTGGAGGCGACCTTGCAGGAGGTGCAGCGCACGCTCGCCGCCGCGCGCGCCCTGCTCGAAGACCCCCAACTGCGCGACTCCGTGCAGCAGACGCTCCAATCGGTGGAGCAGGCGACGCGCCAGACCACGCGCCTACTCGCGCAGGCGGAGGGGCTGATGACGGAGAACCGCGCCTCCATCCGACGCATACTCGCCAACGCCGCCGACGCCACCCGCGAGCTGAACCGCGCCTTGCAAACTACCAATCAACTCCTGCAAGACCCGCAGCTCGCGAACGACCTGCGCGAAACGCTCGCGCGCGCACGCGCCAGCGCCGAACGCGCCGAGCAGATACTCGGCGAACTGAACCAGCTCGTCGCCGACGAGCAGCTCCAAAGCGATCTGAAGACCACCGTATCGAATGTGCGTACCCTCAGCGAACGCGCCATCGAGTTAGCCGACAAGACGGGCGCAGTGCTGGACAACGCCGAGACGCTCACGCGCAACCTGAACGATACGCTCAACGAGGCGAAACCCATCCTGCAACAGGCGGGCGAGTCGTTCCGCAAGGTGAACGAGTCGCTGGAGAGCTTCGCCAGCGCGCGCACTCTCGGCGTCCAAGACGCCGCCTACCAGCTGGAGATGGGCTACAACACCACGCGGCAACGCTACCGCACCGACCTGACGGCGACTTTCTACCTCAGAAACCAGTCGCAACTGCGGATTGGGCTGTACGATTTCACCGAGAGCGACCAGCTGATTGCGCAGTATGGCGTTCCGCTCCGCGAGAATCTGCTCTTGCGCTACGGCATCTACGGCGCGAAGGCGGGTTTTGGGGTAGACTTTAAGTTCGGCGAGCAGGGGCTGCTGACGCTGGACCTGTTCGATCCGAACCACTGGCGCGGGCAGGCGCGCCTGCACTGGCGCGTGTCGGAAGGCGTGTGGCTCTGGGGCGGACTCGATAGCCCCTTCCGCCACAATCAGCCCGCGTTCGGATTGCGCATTCAACGCTAAGGAGGCAAGAACGATGGAAGTCATCTTGACGCGAGATGTGCCGAATTTGGGTAAAGCAGGCGATTTGAAGAAGGTCGCAGGCGGCTACGCGCGGAACTATCTGATTCCGAAAGGCTGGGCAGTGCCTGCCACGAAGGGCAATCTGAAGGCGCGCGCAGAGCAAGAGCGCGTGCGCAAAGAGCGCGCCGAGCAAATCCGCCAAGCTGCCCGTGAAGCCGCCGCGAAACTGAACGGGCAAACCGTAACGATACAGGGGCGCACCGCGCCGAACTCCACCAAGCTCTTCGGCGCGATTACCGCCGATGCCATCGCCCAAGCTATCCTGCAGCAGCACGAAGTGCGCGTCGACAAGCGCACCATCGACCTGCTGGAACCCATCAAGAGGGCGGGAACCTACCCCGTGCCCATCCGCTGGGACGCGGAGATCGAGGCGACCGTCACGGTTGAAGTGCAAGGTTCGGGCGAGTAGAGGAGCTACTTGAGCGGTGGCTCCTCCGCAATCAGGTGCGGGTTCTGGCGGAAGGCGCGGGGCGTCTTGCCGAACCGCTCGCGGAACATGCGCGAGAAATGGCTCAGGCTCAGGTAGCCCACCTCCAGCGCAATCTCGGAGACGCTTAGGTTCGTGCTGACCAAGAGTGTGGCGGCGCGACGCAACCGCAGCTCGGTGAGGTATTCCGACGGCGAGCAGCCCATCGCCACGCGGAACAGCCGCTGGCACTGGCGCGGGCTGACATGCAAGCGCTGCGAAACCTTCTGCAGAGCGTCAGGGTCGCTCAGGTGGCTCTGCAGATACTCTAACGCGGCTTGCAGGCGGCTCTCGTCGGGCGCGGCGACCACTTCAGGCTCCGCAAAGCACAAAAAAGCGACTAACTCGCGTAGCTTGCCCTCGTAAAAGAGTCGCAAGCTCCCCACTGGCGGCGGTGCGAGCAGCGATTCCACCACGCCCTGCAGCAGGGGATGGCTCACCAGCAGGTAGAGCGTCTTGGGCAACACGGTCTCGCCACGCACAAACGGCGCCAACTCGGGCAGCACGCGCTCCGCGTCGGGTGTGAGCAGCTCGCGCAGGTAGCTCGGCTCCACACGCACAATCAGGTGATGGTGCAGGTAGCGCACATCGCTGCGCAGCGTGCGCGGACAGGTCAGATGCTCCGGGTCGGGCGGACGCAGGCTCAGCACGAACTCCGCCCAACTCGTGTCGCTCTCGAACTCTGGCGCGGCGGTGGGGTCATCGGAGTAGAACCGACGCTCGTAGAGCAGTGCATGGGCGCTACGATAGAAGAGCCTCGCCCCTGCAGCTGCGTCTCGCGCCACAACCGTTGCAATCATCGCATTTTAGTATACCCTACCGACGCTTGCCGAACGGCGACCACTTGCGCTTTTGCATCCGCTGCTGGAACTTGGTCATCTGCTTCATCAGCTTGCGCATCTCGAACAGCTGGTTCACCAGCGCGGAGACCTCTTCGAGCTTGGTGCCGCTGCCTTTGGCGATGCGCATCTTGCGGCTGTAGTTGATAATCTCTGGCTGGCGTCGCTCTTGGGGGGTCATCGACAGGATAATCGCTTCCGCGCGTTTGAGGGCGCGGTCGTCGATAGCGGCGTCGCCCATCTGATTCTTGATTTGGTTGAAGCCGGGCAACATCTTAATAAGCTGCTCGAACGGTCCCATCTTGCGGATTTGTTGCATTTGTTGGAGCATGTCCTCGAAGTCGAAGCTTGCCTCGCGCATCTTCTTTTCGAGGCGCTTGGCTTCCTCCTCTTGCATGGTCTGCTCCACGCGTTCGAGGAGCGAGAGCACATCGCCCATGCCCAAGATTCGGCTGGCGATACGGTCGGGGTAGAAGGGTTCGAGGGCGTCGGTGCGTTCGCCCATGCCGACGAATCGCACGGGTTTGCCCACGACGGCTTTGACGGAGAGCGCCGCACCGCCGCGTGCGTCGCCGTCCATCTTGCTCAGGATCACGCCGGTCAGCTCGAGCCGTTCGTGGAACGCTTGCGCGACGCTGACGGCTTCCTGACCGGTGGTGGCGTCGACGACGAGGAGCGTCTCGTGGGGTTGCAGCGTGGCGTGCATACGCTGCAGTTCGTCCATCAGCGCCTCGTCCACCTGCAGGCGTCCAGCGGTGTCCACAATCAGCACATCGTAGCCGCTCGCGCGGGCGTGTTCGAGGGCTTTCTGTGCCGTGTGCACGGGGTCGCCGACGCCTGCTTGGTGGGGTGTGAACACGGGAACGCCCACCTGTTGCCCCAGTACTTCGAGCTGCTTGACGGCGGCGGGGCGTTGCAGGTCGCATGCCGCCATCATCGGGTTGCGCCCTTGCGACTTTGCCCAGCGCGCCAACTTGGCGCAGGTGGTGGTCTTGCCTGAACCTTGCAGACCGCACATTAGGAACACGGTGGGCGGGCGCGTCGCCCAGCGGATTGGCGTCGCCTCGCCCCCCAGCAACGCAATCAGCTCATCGCGCACAATCCGAACCACCTGCTGGTCGGGCGTAAGGCTTTTCAGTACCTCCTCGCCGACCGCCTGCTCGCGGATGCGCCCGATGAACTCTTTCACCACGCGGAAGTTCACATCCGCCTCCAGCAAGGCGAGCCGAATCTCGCGCAACACCTCGTCGACCGTCTTCTCGTCCAGACGCCCCTTGCCCCGTATCCGTTCAAATACGCCCTGCAACTTATCCGTCAGGCTCTCGAACATGGTAAGTTAAAGGATACCCTTCCGCTTGCTGCGGAGACGCCAACGGTATCTGGTCAGGTACACTTATGGCGCATCGTATGAGGTACGCGCTATGCAAACGCAAGAGAACTGTCGCGCACAGGTACGCGCAGTGTTGGAAGAGTTGAAACAGGTTGCGCCGAATGCGCCGTTGTTAGCGTTGGGGCAGACAAT
>JARJMV020000178.1 GCA_029335935.2 bacterium | reverse complement strand
CGCTGGCAGGGGGTGCAACGCCCCTACTCGGCGGCGGATGTGGTTCGGCTGCGGGGTTCGATCCCGATCGAACACACGCTGGCGAAGCTCGGTGCGCAACGACTCTGGGAGCTGATGCACACGGAACCCTATGTGGCGGCGTTAGGCGCACTCACGGGCACGCAAGCCGTGCAGATGGTGCAGGCGGGGTTGAAAGCCATCTACCTCAGCGGCTGGCAGGTCGCCGCCGACGCGAACCTCTCGTATCAGACCTATCCCGACCTGAGTCTCTACCCTGTGAACAGCGTGCCGACCGTCGTGCGGCGCATCAATAACGCCTTCCGCCGCGAGGACGAGAAGCAGCATGCGCTGGGCAAGAACGACATCTACTGGTACGCGCCGATTGTGGCGGATGGTGAAGCGGGCTTCGGCGGCGTGCTCCACACTTTCGAACTCACGAAAGCCCTTATCGAAGCGGGCGCAGCGGGCGTCCATTATGAAGACCAGCTCGCCTCCGCCAAAAAGTGCGGGCATCTCGGCGGCAAGGTGCTGGTTCCCACGCGCGAGTTCATTCAGAAGCTGGTCGCCGCGCGCTTCGCCGCCGATGTGATGGGCGTTCCCACCATCCTCATCGCGCGCACCGACGCGCTGAACGCCACCCTGCTCACCAGCGATATCGACCCCTACGACCAGCCGTTCCTGACGGGCGAGCGCACCTACGAGGGCTACTACGCAGTGCGCAACGGCATCGAGGCGGCAATCGCGCGCGGACTCGCCTATGCGCCCTACGCCGACCTGCTCTGGTTCGAGACCTCTACGCCTGACCTGAACGAGGCGCGTCAGTTCGCCGAAGCCATCCACAAGCAGTTTCCTGGCAAACTCTTGGCGTACAACTGCTCCCCGTCGTTCAACTGGAAGAAGCTGCTTGATGCCGACACGATTGCCAAGTTCCAGCGCGAGCTGGGCGCGATGGGCTACAAGTTCCAGTTCATCACGCTGGCAGGCTTCCATGCGCTCAACTACATCACCTTCCAGCTGGCGCGGGGCTACGCGCAGACGGGCATGACCGCCTACGCCGAGCTTCAGGAAGCCGAGTTCCAAGCGCGTGAGGCGGGCTTCCGCGCGACTGAGCATCAGGCGTTCGTCGGCACGGCGTACTTCGACTTGGTGCAGGAAGCCATCACGGGCGGTCAGGCGTCCACACTCGCCATGCACGGCTCCACAGAGGCGGAGCAGTTCTGAACGCGGCAGGTATAATCGGGCTATGTCCAACGAGGCGATAGCCCAGCAGTTGCGCGAGCTCGCCGACCTGACCGACTATGTGGGGGACAGCCCGTTCAAGGCGCGCGCTTATCGTCAAGCGGCGCACACGCTGGAGACCTTGACCACGCCTATCGAGGCAATCGCCGAGCAAGGCGTCAACGCGCTCCAAGCGATTCCTGGTATTGGCGAGGCAATCGCCGAGAAGATTATCGCCTACCTGCAGACGGGCGTCCTCCCCAAGCGTGAGCAGCTGCTATCACAGGTGCCACACGGCCTCTTGGAGGTGATGGCAGTGCCTGGTATCGGCGCGAAGACGGCGAAACTGCTACACAATCGGCTCGGCGTGCGCGACTTGGAGAGCCTGCGCCACGCGCTCCTCAGCGGCGCCGCCGATCAACTGCCTGGTTTCAGCCCTCACAAGCGCGAACGGCTCCTGCGACTGCTGGAGCTCCAGCACAAATCGCGGCGACGCACGCCGCTGGGGTTCGCCTTGCAGCGCGGGCAAGACCTGCTCCGCGCCGTTCAGCAAGTGCAGGGCGTGCAACAGGCGCAGCTCTGCGGCTCCGCGCGACGCATGCAAGAGGATATCGGCGACTTGGACATCCTTGTCGCGACCGTGCAGCCGATACCGACGCTGGAAGCCCTCTTGAAACTGCCCGAGATTCACGCCGTGTACGCGCAGGGCGCACATCGGGCGCAGGCGTTCCTCAGCGATGGGCTGCAAGTCGATTTCCGCGCGACGCCGCCCAACCACTGGGGGGCAGGGTTGGTGTATCTGACGGGTTCGAAAGCCCACACGATTCGGTTGCGCCAGCGCGCCCAGCAGCGCGGCTTGAAACTGAACGAGTACGGCGTATGGCGCGGGGATGTGTGCATCGCCTCCGAGTCTGAGGAGTCGGTCTACGCCGCGCTCGGATTGCCCTGCATCCCGCCGCCGCTGCGCGAGGATACAGGTGAACTGGAAGCCGCCGAGCAAGGGCGACTGCCGCAACTGCTCCAGCGCCATCAAGTGCGCGGCGACCTGCAAAGCCACTCGAACTGGTCCGACGGGTTCAACACCTTGGCGGAGATGGCGCACGCTGCCGCCGCGCTGGGGTATGACTATTTCGCCGTGACCGACCACGCGCACCTGCTGGGCGAGGGGGGCGCATCGATGGCGGCGTTCGAGCAGCGGCGACGCGAAATCGATGCGCTGAACGAGCAGTACGGCGGACGCCCCTACCTCCTGAACGCTATTGAGGTGAACATCCGCGCGGACGGCTCGCTCGAGGCGCCTGAAGCGATGCTCCGAAACGCGCAGCTGGTGCTGGCAGGCGTCCACGACGCGCACGGGATGCCGCGCGAACAGATGACGCAACGCCTGCTACGCGCCTTGGAACACCCCGCTGTGGACATCCTCGCGCACCCGACCTGCCGACGCTACGGGAAACGGCTCGCCAACGACGCTGACTGGCCAGAAATCTTCGAGCGCGCCCGTACAC
>JARJMV020000155.1 GCA_029335935.2 bacterium | reverse complement strand
GTTGGTGGCGTTTCTCATCTATCGGCTGCTGCTGCTGGCGAAAGGCACACGCGCCTACCAAGTATTGATTGGCTTGCTGGTGTTCGTGGGTGCGCTCTACCTTAGCGACGCGCTGCGCTTGGAGACCATCCACTGGTTGCTGGATCGCATGACGACGCTGGGACCTGTGGCGTTGGTAATTCTGTTCTTTCCGGAGCTGCGGCGTGTGTTGGAGACGATTGGGCGCGTGGAGTTCTGGCGCAGCAGCTTGGGCGTCAGCCCTGAGGCGCAGCCGATTCAGCGCGCGATTGGCGAAGTGGTGAGCGCGGTGCAGCAGATGGCGCGCGACCGCATCGGCGCGCTGATTGTGTGGGAGCGCAAAGACCGCATCGCGCAGGGCGACGGGATCGAGCTTCAGGCGGGGGTTGGCTCGCCCCTGCTGCGTGCGATTTTCTATCCCGGCTCGCCCCTGCACGATGGCGCGGTCATCCTGCGCGGGGGGCAAATCGTGGAAGCTGCCGTCTACTTCCCCAAAATCAGCCAGAACCCCGACATCCCCAACAGCATGCACACGCGCCACCGCGCAGGCATCGGCGCCACCGAAGATTCCGACTGCATCGCGATTATCGTGTCGGAAGAGACAGGGCAGATTACAGTGGCGGTGGACGGCGCGTGGACCCAAAATGTCGACGCCGACCACCTGCGCCGACTGCTGAGCGACCTGCTTACAGGCGAGGCGCGCCCCCACATCTTGGCTCGGATGGGCAGCGCGTTCAACACTGCGCGCAAGCAGCGCGCGGAGCGGCGGGCAGCAATCCCTGCCGATGATAAGCGCACGGTCTAATCGAACAGGCTCGGCTGACGCTCCGCCTGAATCAGCGCCGCGGGCTTGGGAAATAGCGCGTCGAAGTTGGGGAACAGCTCCTCCAAACGCGCGGCGAACTTGTAGAGCTTCTCTACATAGTGTTCGCGATCCTCGTCGCCCGCGTACTCCTCCAGCAAGCCGAGACTGCCGTCTGAGCGGCGGTACACCATGATGTAATCGCCTATTTGGAACCGCTTGGCAAGTTCATAGAGCGGATGGTTGGTCTGTTTACTCTTATCGGTGATGCGTTCGCGTCGGCAGAGCTGCTCGATGCCCATCTCGCCGTTGAGGATTTGCAGCGCGAGGCGTCGGTAATCTTCTGCGACCTTGTGAGGTTCGCCGTTGAGCAGGTGTTCGATGGCGCGGTTGAGAAACTCGCGTCCGAACCGCTCGTCCGCGCGCGAGCGCAGCGACGCCCCCTTGAACACCAGCTTGCCGTCGTAGCCCTGCAGCACATAGTTCTTCGTTTTGATTGATAGCATCGCTTGGTAGCGTCCGTCGTAGGCGAGGCGGATGCCTTCGGGTAAGACTTTGCCGACGGTCGCCACGAACGCAACCTCGTCGGCTTCGGTCTGCACATTGGCAGGGGGCTGGAAGTAGACGCCATCGGTGTCGATTTCCACCACCGCACCGCCCAGTCGCTCGATTTCGGCGGCGATTTGTTTGACCAGCTCCTGCCCGTGCAGCGTCACGGCTTCGGCGGCGTCGTAGTCGTTGAAGTGGAACGGCGCGCCCAAGTAGCCATAGTAGGAGTTGATGAGTATCTTGAACGAGCTTTGTAGTCCGTCCCAGTATGCGGCTTCCGCGCCTTGGGCGCGTTTGGCGCGCGCTTTCGCGTCGAGGCGTAGGCGGCGCAGTCGCTCCAGCGTCGGCAGGAACACATCCAGATGGTCGGCTTGCGGTTTGATGCGATAGTGCAACATGATGCTGGGGTACAGGCTCTCCACATCGGCTTTCACGATTCGGGGGATGAGACCGATTTTGCGCACTTCGGTATAGCCGCCGGGGTACTCGCGCGCTGCCTGTTGGGTGGGGATGGCGTAGCCCTGCGCGAGATAGGCGCGGAGGAACAGCAGGTTCGCCTTCTCGCCCGTGCCGATGACGGCGAGGTTCTGCAGCACATCGGGCAACATCTGGCACTGGTAGAATTCGGTGGGCAGGGTGAGGTCGGCGAGTTGGCGCGTCTCGCGCACATCCTGCAGGCAGTAGCGGCGCACAAGGTCGGGGTCGGTGCGCCAGAGTTCGGGCAGATGCTCGCGCTCCAAGTAGATGCGGTTGGGCGCGGCGACGCCGAGCTGCTGCGTTGCCTCCTTCAGACCGTAACTCTCCAAATCGCCCCTGCCGATGTCGAATCGCTGCACGGCGAGGTAGGTGTCTAAGAGGTGGCGTCCATGCACATAGGCGGGTGTGAAGGTTCGGCTGTTCGCGCCGATGATGCACGGGCGCGGCGCTCCAAAGCGCACCTCCGAGTCGTCGCGTCCCAGACGCAACGGCACGCCCAACGCCTTCGCCCGCGCCGCCAAGTAGGGCATATCGAAGCCGAACAGGTTATGTCCCTCCACCACATCGGGGTCTAACTGCCGCACTCGCGCGACGAACTGCTCCAGCAGGCGTTTCTCCTCGCCCTCCAGCAGCTCCTCGTAGCCGCGCGTGTCGCTGAGCGCAATCATCAACACCCGCGCGCCCGATTGGTCAGGCGTCAGCGTGCTGGTCTCGAGATCCACCTGTAGGCGATGCAGGTCTTGGAAGGTCATGCCTTTGAACAGCGTCTTGCCTGAGAGCATCAGGTACTGGCGCGGGAGCGAGCTGTAGGCGAGGATTTCGCGATGTTCGTCGCGCAGCGCGCGCCGCAGGGCGTCGAACGCCTCGCGATGGTCGCAGAAGGCGATATATTTCAGCATCCGCCGCCCCGCCAGCTCGCCTTGCAGCTCGCGCCACTCCACATCGGGCATCGTTATCGCCGTATCACTGAGCAGCCATGGGCGGAACGGCGCCTCCTGCACGCGTATTTTGCCGTCCTCGCGGATAAACAGGCGGATATGGCTGTTCACCGCCTCCACCGCCACGATGAAAGGCGTGAGATCATTGCCGAACAAGACAGGATCGTACTCCAGCGCGGGCGAGCTGGGGCGCTGCGTGTCGGCGACGCACTCATCCTCCATAAACAGGTGGGGCTGGCTGAGCATACTTGAATTATACCTGCTAAAGGCAGCATTCGCGCTTACATGCAGGAGAACGCGCCGCCGCCTCGAATCACACAATCGAGAGGCAACTATGCGAACACTATGGCGACTCGGACTGGGACTACTGGCATTATGTGGCGCGTTGCTACTGGCGTCGGCGGAGCGCAGCGCGCCTTCGGAAGCGCAGCGCGTTGAGATTGTCCAGCTCTTCAACGGGCGCGATCTGTCAGGCTGGAACGCCTACTTAGCCGACCCCAATGTGAAGATGGAGGATGTATGGCGCGTGGAGGACGGAATCCTCATCTGTAAGGGCGAGCCGCTGGGCTACCTCTACACCGAGAAGGACTACAAAAACTACATCCTGCGCGTGGAGTGGCGCTGGGCGCCCGACAAGAAGCCGGGCAACAGCGGCGTGCTGCTACGGGTACATGGCGCACACAAAATCTGGCCCCGTTCAGTGGAGGCGCAGCTGCTGTACACCAACGCGGGCGATTTCTGGCTGATTGACGGCGCGCCACTGCAGACCGACCCTGAGTTCATCGATAAGAACGCGGAACGCCACCGCTGGCGCAAAAAGTCTGCCGAGAAGCCCGCCCCCGAGTGGAACCAATATGAGATTATCGTCTACAAAGACCGCATCCTGCTGCGCGTGAATGGCGAGTTGGTCAACGAGGGTTCGGGCGCAGAGGAGATTGCAGGCAAGATTGCGCTCCAATCGGAAGGCGGCGAAATCCACTTTCGGAAAGTCGAGCTGATTGTGCTGGATTAAGTCCCCCTACTGCGTGTGGGGAACCTGCAGGAGTGGGTGAAACTACCGCCTGAACTACCCGACGCCAAGAATGGCGTCGCCCTCAACCCCCTCTCCCACAGCGTGGGCGAGGGGGTTGAGGGCAATTCGCTTGCTTTTCGAGACTGCCTCTTTATTGACAGTTGCCCGCGTCGCCTCGATTGGGGCAGTTGCGGCATGGGGTTCCGTTCGCTCGGCGCGAGGCGATGCCCCACAGGTTGAACTGGTTTTGGTAGGGGCCAGGCTCGCCGACATCGAAGATACGCGCCTGCTTGCCGTCCCATGTTTGAGCGGTGCTGTTCGCGCCCTCGCGAACGCGCCCCTTCACAGTGCGTGCGTGCCCATCCACGAAATTCGCGCCTGCCAAGCCGTTATGACGCGCCTGCAGATAGGACTGAATCGTGGTGGGCGGACCTAATGTGCCGTCATACAGCATCGAGGTCTCGACAGGGTACTCAATCTGCGCAAGCGCTACAGGGGGGCTTTGCGCAAGCAGTCCGGGCACATTCCCGTTCTCAAACACGCACCAGTTGAAGATGTAGCCCGAGTAGCGGAAGTTCGGAATCGGGCACACAGGCACGCCAAACGAGCCGAAGCTGCCCACCACATCGAACGCCTGCCGATCGGATGGACATAACACGATGTCAGTGTTCTTGATGTAGGGATACATCGCGTTGTAGAGCGTGAAGATACACGGCTGGTTGTTTTGGCTGCCCAGATAGATGCTGAACGGGAACCGCTCGTCGTAGTCCTGTACATATTGCAGCACGCCCAGAGCCATCTGCTTCATGTTGTTGGTACACTGGGTCTGACGCGCCTTCTCGCGCGCCTGCGCAAACACAGGGAACAGGATCGCCGCCAAAATCGCGATGATGGCGATCACCACCAGCAACTCGATTAGGGTAAAGCCTTTGCCTCGCATAATACTTATGAGATTCCCCTTATAGCCCAAAAGTTCCTGCTAGATACTTTACGGGGATAGGCGAAAGCTGGTATACTCTTGATATGGCGCGACTGAAAGCGGGCGCGGCGAAGGTAGACATCACGCCCGACCTCACAAAGATACGGATTCAGTTAGGCGGCTACGGCGCGCGGCTGAACATGCCCCCACGCGGCGTGCATGACCCCATCTATGCGCGTGCGCTTGCATTAGAGTTCGGCAGCCAACAAGCTGTGATTGTGGCGTTGGATCATCTGCTCATCCCTGGCAGCCTAACGCGCCATGTGTTGGAAGCGACAGGGCTGCAAGCGGAGCAGCTGTTTATGAGCGCGAGCCACACGCACTGCGCACCCGACTCGATGGGGCTGAACGAGCGGATGCGGTTTCCGCTGCCAGGCGTAGGCACATTCCTGCCGGAGTTTCTGCAGTTCACCACTGAGCGCGTGGCGCAAGCCGTTCAAGCGGCGCGCCGTGCGCTCAAGCCTGCCGCGCTGCGCCTCCACGCGGCGGAGCTGCCCAACCTCAACCGCAATCGGCGCGGACGGCGGCTGGTTGACCCTACGATGAGCGTCGCCCTGCTGGAAGATGCGCGGGGCAGACCGATCGCCGCGCTGGTGGTCTACGCCGCGCACCCGACCATCTACCCCCACACGATGATGGAGGTCTCCGCCGAGTTTCCAGGCGTGCTGCAGCAGATGGTGGAGCGCGAGCTGCGCGGCGCGGTCGCGCTGTACCTGAACGGAGCACAGGGCGATGTCTCGCCAGTGGCGGATGAGGGCAAAGACGACCACGAGCGGGTGCAGCGGTATGGCGCGCAACTCGCTCAACATGCCTTGCGCCTGATACGCGACGCCAAGCCCGCTGCGCCGAACCTGCGCATGCGTCAAACCATCGCGCGCCTGCCCGAACCGCAGCCCCATCCAGAGTTTATGCAGTCGGCAGGGCGCGAATACAAAGTGCCTGAGGCGTTGTTGAAGCAGCTGGCAAGCCAGATAGTGCCTCCCAGCGCCCCCGTCAGCGCGCTCGCGCTGGGCCATCTGCTCCTGGTGGGGTTTCCAGGCGAGCCGATTAGCTCGCTGGGGCTGCAGACGCGCGAGCTGGGACGCGAGGCGGGCGTGCGCTATGTCGCCCCTGTCGCGTTGGTGAACGAGTGGATTGGCTATATCCTCACACGCCACGAATACATCAAAGGCGGCTATGAGGCGACCGTCTCCTTCAACGGAGCCGATGCGGGCGAGGCGGTCATGCAAGCGGTACGCGCAGCGGTTCCGATGCAGGTGTAGTTGGGATGTGCGGCGGCGCGAACGCCGCCGCGTAGGGGGTTCACGGGGTGAAATCTGTGTCGGGCGTCACGCGCCGTGTGAAGGCTGCCAGCAGGCGCGCCGCGTTCGCCACATCGTCCAAGTGGAGCAGTTCGCACGGCGTGTGCATGTAGCGCAGCGTCACGGAGACCAGCCCTCTCGCCATGCCCGCTTTGTTGAGTTTCATGGCGTTCGAGTCGGTTCCCGAGCCGCCGCCTGCTGCCTCCAACTGGTACGGGATGTCCTCCGCCTCTGCCGACTCCACCAGCATCTCGAACACGCGCGGATTGATGTTCGCGCCGCGACAGATGACGGGCCCCTTGCCAGGGCGCATCTCGCCCACGCGTCGCTTATCAACGGTGGGGTAGTCGGAAGCGTGGGTGACATCGACGGCGATGCCGACAGGCGCGTCGACGCCGTATGCGCTCGTGCGTGCGCCGCGTAGCCCCACCTCCTCCTGCACGGTGGCAACGGCGTACACAGCGGCGGTCGGGCGGTCTTCACTGAGCAGGCGCAACGCCTCCGCCACGATAAACGCGCCCA
Organism: bacterium; assembly: GCA_029335935.2. Classification (GTDB taxonomy): domain Bacteria; phylum Armatimonadota; class Fimbriimonadia; order Fimbriimonadales; family GBS-DC; genus GBS-DC. Next base: position 755 of record JARJMV020000155.1, on the reverse strand, counting down.
TCTTGTTGTCGAACCCGCGCGCCGTCGCGAAGCCGTTCTGCAGCTCCTGAAACTCCACCGCAAAAGTTACAGGGTCGCCAATGCGCACTTTGGACTGCGCATCGTCCTTGTCTTTCGCGCCGATGTCGATCCACAGGTCGTGCAGTTTCGGAGCTTTATTGCGCTCCTCGTCGTCAAGCAGGTGGATAGGTTTTTTGCCGATGACGCCGGGAATTGAGCCTGACTTCGTATGCACCAGCACGCGCTGTCCGACAGGGATTACGGGGTCGTGCCCCCCGATGGCGCCGAAGTAGAGGAACCCCTCGTCAGAGATGTATTTGATGATGAAGCCGATTTCGTCCATGTGTCCGGCGAACATCACGCGCGGCGCGCCCGATTCGTTCAATACAGCGATGGTATTGCCCATCACATCGGTATAGACGCGCTCGGCGAACTCGCGGGTGTAGGCGCGATACACTTCTGCCGCGCGCTGTTCGTAGCCTGACGGCGACGGCGCGTTCACGATAGCCTTCAAAAATGCCAACGATTCTGCTCTCATAGGGTCTCTCCTGTTCTGCGGATGAGGTTCGCCATCTCGATGGCGCTGAGCGCGGCTTCGCTGCCTTTGTTGCCCATTTTACCGCCCGCACGCGCCAATCCCTGTTCGAAGGTCGCGTCGGTGAGGATGCCCAGCGCGATGGGTTTGCCTGTCTCCATCATCAGTTGCATCAGCGCGCTGCAGACTGCGCTGCTGATATGTTGCGCGTGGCTGGTCT
>JARJMV020000146.1 GCA_029335935.2 bacterium | reverse complement strand
CGCTGGCATAGGGCGAAAGTCCTAATTTGATGAGCCGCGCCAGAGTTTTGAAGACCTACAAGTTATGGCTGAACGGCGCGTTCGTGCGCTCCGAGTCGGGGCGTTCCTACGAAGTGCGCGACGCACAGGGTCGCTTCTGGGCGAATGTGCCGTTCGCCTCTCGCAAAGACCTCCGCGACGCCGTTCAAGCCGCCTGCAAGGCGCAACCGAGCTGGGCGATGCGCACGGCGTATAATCGCGGGCAGATTCTGTATCGCATAGCGGAGATGCTGGAGACGCGCCGCGCCGCCCTGCGCGAGGAACTGCAAGCTGTGCTGGGCAGCTCGGAGCAGGACGCCGACGCCGAGATTGACGCCAGCGTCGACCGCTGGGTGTACTACGCAGGCTGGAGCGACAAATACGCCGCGTTGCTCTCGTCGGTGAACCCCGTGGCGATGCCGATGCACAACTTCACCGTTCCAGAGCCTGTCGGTGTGGTGGGCGTTGTTTGTCCCGACACTGCGCCGTTAGCCTCCCTCACGAGCCTGCTCGCGCCCGTGCTGGTCAGCGGTAACGCCGTCGTCGCGCTGCTGCCAGAGGCTGTGCCGACAATCGGTTTGGTGTTCGCCGAGGTCTTGGCGACTTCCGATTTGCCTGCAGGTGTGGTGAACTGCTTGAGCGGGCACCCTCCAGAGCTGTTGCCTCACTTGGCGCGGCATGCGGAGGTGGATGCGCTGAACCTGTGCGGCGTGCCAGAGCAGGAGCGCGCCACCTACGAGCAAGCCGCTGCCGAGAGCGTCACGCGCCTGCATCATAGCCCGAACCTCAACCACAACGAGTGGCTCACCGACAAAGCGCAAGGGCTAGAGTGGATCGAGCCATTCGTGGAGTTCAAGACCGTGTGGCATCCGCTGGGGTGGTGAGTATGAACCGAACCAAAGTGGCAATCGGGCTGGGAATAGTAATCGCGTTGCTTGTCGGCGTGCGGTTGCTCATCTCGCTGGCAACGCCTCAGGAAGTGGAGCCGCGCACACGCATTCAACAGATGTTTGCAGAGGGCAAACAAGCGTTCGAAAGCGAGGATATCGATGGGATGCTCAACCTGATCAGCGACGACTTCAGCTGGGGTGGGATGGACAAGCAACGCCTGCGCTACCAACTGCTGCAACTCTTCAAGAACGCCGAGAACCCACGCGCTCAGCTGGGCGAACTCCAGATCGAGATATTCGGCGGGCGCGCCCTCGTCAAAACGACGGTGCGCATCACTTGGCGCGACGCCCAAGCCTCTAACGGGCTAAACTCTCAGGATTTCGGCGTGGTGGAGTTCGAGTTTCGCAAGGTGCGCCAACGCAAGTGGTTCATTATTGACTACGAGGATTGGCGTTTGGTGCGTGTGGAGACGACACAGATGGGGGATTTCACGCTATGACGCCTGAGTTGCAACACAAGTACGAACGGCTACAAGCCATCCTGCGCGAGATGGGCGCGGTCGTGATTGGCTTGTCGGGCGGCGTGGACAGCACGCTGCTGACCAAAGTTGCCTACGATGTACTGGGCGAGCGGTGCTTGGCAGTGATTGGTCAGTCGGAGGCGTTTCCAGCAGGCGAGATTGAAGCGGCGCTGACGCTCGCCCGACAGATAGGCGTGCGCGTGCGGGTTGTGCCCACGCACGAGCTGAAGAACCCGCTGTTCCGGGTGAACCGCCCCGACCGATGCTACCACTGTAAGGCGGAGCTGTTTCGCGTGTTGCGTCAAGTCGCCGATGAGGAAGGGATCCCACACATTGCCGACGGCTCGCACGCCGACGATACTGGTGATTATCGCCCTGGCATGCGCGCCGCGCAAGAATCTGGGGTGCGCGCGCCGCTGCTGGAGGCAGGATTCGCCAAGTCCGATATTCGTGTGCTGGCGAAACATTTGGGGCTACCCGTTTGGGATAAACCCTCCTTCGCGTGCCTGTCGAGCCGATTCCCATACGGTACAGTTATCTCACGCGAGCTCTTGCAAAAAGTAGACCGCGCTGAGCGGTTCCTGCGCGAGTTGGGTTTCCGTCAGGTGCGCGTGCGTCATCACGATACCATCTTGCGTATCGAGATGGAGCCGACCGACTTCGAGCGCGTCTTGCAGCACGCCTCAGATATCGTGGCGTATATGAAGTCGCTCGGCTATCTGTATGTCGCGTTGGACTTAGAGGGCTACCGATCAGGCAAGATGAACGACAGTTTAGGGAGGACATCGCATGCGAGACGACTTTGACGCCTGGTGGAAGCTGTTCTTGAGCCGTTTTCTGCAGGAGTTCCTGCTGTTTGTAGCGCCAGAGCTGTGGGCGCTCATCGACTGGGAACGCGGCGTGCAGCTGTTGGACAAGGAGCTACTGCCGCCGCGCTTGCGTGGACGCGGGCGTCGACTGTATGTGGATTGCCTGTTCAAGGTGTATCTCAAGTCAGGCGAGGCGCAGATATTACTGATCCATATCGAGGTGCAAGCGCGGCTGCAGAAAATCTTTCCTGAGCGCATGTTCCGCTACTTCGCCCGACTGTATGTGGAGTACGGTCTGCCGATTGTAAGCATCGCTGTGCTTGCCGACTCTAACCCGCGCTGGCGACCCGACCGCTTCCGATACGAGTTGGGCGGCACACGCTTGGAGTTCGAGTTTCGCACAGTCAAGTTGATCGACTTTGACCCGAAGGCGTTGGAGCAGAGCAACAACCCTGCCTCGCTGCTCATCTTAGCGTTCCTGAGGGCGCGAGAGACCGCCAACGATATGCAGATGCGGTTTGAGGTGCGCAAACAGTTGGCGATTCTCGCGCGTGAACGCGGGTATAATGATGAGCAGCTGGCACGATTCGACGAGCTTTTGGAGGGGATCATGCAACTACCAGAATCTTTCGAGCGACTTTATGAAGAGTCGCTGGAGGCCTACAAGCGTGAGCAAGGCAGACCGTTCATCTCGGCGGCGGAGCGGATTGGCTTACGCGACGGCTTAACACAGGGCTTAGAGCAAGGTTTGCAGCAAGGTTTGCAGCAGGGCTTGCAGCAGGGCTTGCAGCAGGGCTTAGAGCAAGTGCTACGAATCAAATTCGGTGATGTGCCTACAGAGATTGTAGACATGCTCCAAAAGGTAGCGGATGCCGAGGCGCTCCAGCGCTTGTACGACCACGCCTTCCAGGCAGCGACGCTGGAGGCGTTCCAGCAGTCGCTACAGGAATATCTGCCGAACCGCTCAGAGGCTACCCTTGACTCCCGGAATAACGAATAGGTTCTCTGGGGTATCGGGCGGGTCGCTGGGTTTTCGGCGGTAGCCGCCGAGATCTTTTCCAGCGACCCCCACACTGTAAAGCGTATAGCT
>JARJMV020000123.1 GCA_029335935.2 bacterium | reverse complement strand
GCTGGAACACACTGGAGGGAATCCGTTATGCGGACACGGCGTTGGATGACTGGGTTGTTGTGGGCGGCGATGGGGCTATTGTGCGGTTTCGCGCAATCGCCTATCGACAAGCCACAGTTAGTTAGCACGGAGTGGCTCGCGCAGCGATTGGAGCACTCGAACCTCCGCATTCTCGACGCGCGCGGCGCACTGCCTGCCTACTTGCAAGAGCATCTGCCGAACGCCATCTTCTTGAACACCGAGACGCTGCGCGTCAGTCGCGGAGGCATACCGGGTCAGATGCTGTCGCCTGATCGACTGGCGGAGATTTTCGGCGCAATCGGCGTCGGCGCTGACCACGAGGTGGTGGTCTACTCTAGCAGCGAAGATGCCTTCTCCGCCGCGACCTACACCGCGCTGGCGCTGATTGCTATCGGGCATACGCGCGTGGCGGTGCTGGACGGCGGCTTCGAGAAGTGGAAAGCCGAGAACCGCCCCCTAACCAATAAAATTCCCACCTTCGAGGTGCAAACCCTGCCTGCGCGACCCGACCCGCAGGTGTTTCGCACGCTGGAGTGGCTACAGCAACATCTGGAATCGCCTGAACCCATCCAGCTGCTGGACGCCCGCGCGCCCCAGCAATATCAGGCAGGGCATATCCCAACCGCGCAGAACCTGTTTTTGCGTGAGATGCTGCGCACGGAGGGCGCGCTCAGCGTGTGGCGTAGCCCCGACGAAATTCGCGCCCTGCTGCAAGAGCGCGGCGTGGATACCCAACGCCCCATCGTGACCTATTGCAACTCCGGACGCGAGGCGAGCCAACTCTGGTTCACACTGCGCTATGTGCTGGGGATACCCGTGCAGACCTACGACGGATCGTGGGTGGAATGGCGCGCGAAAAACATGCCGATAGAGCCGTGAGGAAGAAACTCTACCTCTACACCGACGGCTCGTCGATAGGCAATCCGGGCGCGGCAGGGATTGCCTATCTGCTGACTGACGAGCAGGGTCAAGTGGTCGGACAGGGCGCGGAGCCTATCGGATACGCCACCAACAACCAAGCCGAGTACCACGCGCTGCTGAAGGGGCTGGAGGCAGCGCGCTCGCTGGGCGCCCAAGAGATTGAATGGTACTCCGACAGCGAGCTGCTGGTGAAACAGTGGACAGGCGCGTATACTATCAAAGATGCGCACCTGCGTCGGCTGATGCAAGATGCGCGCGCGTTGTCGCACGGGATGATTATCGCGCCACACGCCGTGCCGCGCAACAGCTCGCCCCAAATGACTGCTGTGGATGGGTGGGCGCGCCAGTGCGCAACAGCGAACACTGTCAGTCGCGCAACAACTCGCGGTACAGGTTCTGCTGCTCGCGCAAAGCGACGCGGTGGGGGTCGTAAGGGTCGACATGGATGGTGACCTCCGCAGGCGCGAGTTCGCGTTCAATCTGCTGCTCTAAGGCGTCGGCGACTGCATGCGCCTGCTGCAGGCTCCAATCGTTGGGGAGAACAATATGCACATCCACATAGCGCATCGAGCCTGAACGGCGCGTGCGCAAGTTGTGATAGTTCAGCAGGTTCGGCTCGGAGCGCAGGATCTGATGGATACGCGCGAGTTCCTCTTGGGGTAGGCAGTGGTCGATGAGCTCGTGGAACGCGCGGTGCGCCAATTGCCACGCGCCCCGAAACAGCCACAGCGCAATCGCTATCGCCAGCAGCGCGTCGATAAACACCCAGCCCGTGAAATAGATGATGCCAAGCGCAATCAGCAGCCCCAAACTCGTCCAGAAATCGATCATCAGGTGCTGACCGTTGGACATCAGCGCGAGCGAGTGCGTGCGCTTGCCCACACGCCACACATACTGCCCTACCGCGAGGCTGGTGAGCGTGGAGAGCGCCATCACGCCCACGCCCCACTCCAGATTGTCCAGCCCACTCCCCACAATCAGACGGCGCACGCCCTCTATCAGCAGGTAGCCGACGATGAGCATCAACAGAATCGATTCGCCAAAGCCCGCAAGCGTCTCCACTTTGCCGTGTCCGTAAGGATGCTGCTCATCAGGCGGCGTCGAGCCAACGCGCACGCTGAGATAGGCAAACACAGAAGCGACCACATCGACGGCAGAGTGCAACGCTTCCGATAGCAAGCTGACGGAACCTGTCATGACTGCTGCGACGAGCTTCACACCCGTAGCCGCGAGGTTGTAGCCCACCGATAGCATTGCCGCGCGCCGCTTCGTGCGATTTGCTGCCGACCCAGACGCCTGCCTCATCGCCCTGACTATACCTCACAAGAAAGCCGTTTAATCCCTTGCGTGTGGGAGAGCTGAACAATAGAGCCAGTCTCTCCCCAAAGGGTGCATCTTCTGAGTTCACGGGGCATACAGCGGGGCATACAGTCGGTTGCAGCAGCATATTCGTTGTACTGTTGGCATCCCTCTGGGTGCGACGCCATTCCTGGCGTCGCAACCCGTACCGTCGGCGTCCTCGCTGACGCCATCCAAACTCGTACCGTCGGCGTCCCCGCCGACGAAACCCCAAACCCGTACCGTCGGCGTCCCCGCCGACGCCATCCAAACCCGTAC
>JARJMV020000121.1 GCA_029335935.2 bacterium | reverse complement strand
GGGCATCTGTTGACGATAAAACGCGCAGAACTCTTGGAGGCAACACGCTTGGCAGCGCGGGTTCTGCGCTTTGCAGACGGCGCGCCCGTGCCGAATCAGTGCCACATGAAACCGATAGACCAGCGGTTCGGGCACTATCGCTTCTAAGGCGTCGTGCGCTTTCGCCTCGCCGATAGATTTGGGGATGAGCCCCAGCCGCCACGAGACGCGAAACACATGCGTATCTACAGGAATCACGGGACGTCCCATCGCAAAGCACAGCACAATCGCTGCGCACTTGGGACCGATTCCGGGCAAGCTCAGCAGGAACTGTTTGGCGTCGGGGGTGGGCAGCGTGTGTAGCCAGTCCAGAGTATAGTCGCCGTGCGCTTGGTGGATGGCTTTCAGCACGGCTTGGATGCGCGGCGCTTTCTGGTTCGCCAAGCCCCCCGAGCGTATCGTCTGTGCCAGTTCATCGGTGGGGGCGTCCACCACTGCCTGCCAAGTCGGGTATCGCTCGCGCAGTAGCCGATACGCCCGAAACGAGTTCGCGTCGGAGGTGTGCTGCGACAGGATGCAGTGGATGAGCTCCTCCAGCGGGTTGTTACGCGGGTTCCATTCGGGGACGCCGTAGCGCGTTTCGAGCCGTGCGACGATTTCGGAGATGGGCATTTCAGAGCTCCTGCCGTCCGCTGAGCGCGTAGCCGAGGGTGGCGGCGTCGGCATAGTCCAGTTCGCCGCCGACAGGCATCCCGTAGGCGATTCGGGTCACGCGCACGCCCATCGGTTTGAGTAGTCGTGCGATGTAGAGTGCGGTCGCGTCGCCCTCCACATTGGCAGGCGTGGCTAAAATCACCTCACGCGGCTGCTCGGTGCGGATACGCTCTACCAGTTCGCGTATTTTCAGATCTTCGGGTTGCACCCCCTCGGCAGGGGAGATAAGACCATGCAGCACATGGTACAGCCCGCGATACTGTTCTAAGCGTTCCAGCGCGACCACATCGCGCGGGTCGGCGACAACGCAGAGGGTGTCGGTCTCGCGCAACGGGTCGCGACACAGTTCACACAGTTCCGATTCGCTGAGGAAGAAGCACCGCTGGCACAGGCGAGTGCGCTGGCGTGCTTGCACGAGGCTCTCCGCAAGGCGCGCCACCTCTTCCTCTGGGCGGCGAATGAGGAACAGGGCAAGCCGCTGGGCAGAGCGTGCGCCGACGCCGGGCAATCGCTCCAACTGTTGCATCAGCTGGCGCAGGGCAGGCGGGAACAGCATCGGCTAAAACGGCAATCCGAGTTTGTCCAAGCCCAGCCCGCCTGTGAGCTGCCCCATGCGCTCGGCGCGGATGTTCTCGGCTTGCGTCTGCGCCTCGCGCACCGCGCTCACAATCAGGTCTTGCAACATCTCGGCATCGTCGGGATCGATGGCTTCAGGCGCGATTTCAAGGCTCATCAGCACGCCTTTGCCGTTCACAGTCGCTTTCACCACGCCGCCGCCTGCTGTGGCTTGCACCTGCAGGTTGTCCATCTCCTCCTCGAAGCGTTGCGCTTGTTCCATCATGCGTTGCGCCTGTTCCATCATCTGGCGCATCGAACCGCCGCCGGGGATTTTAGGCATCTTCATCGGTAGTCGCCTCCTATAGCGAAGATTGTACCCGCTGCCATACAATCGAGCGCGTCGGCATCGCTCAGTTAACGGGTCGGCTTTGAAGAAACGGACTGGGCGACGCTGCGGGCGCGTAGCTGATGTAAAGCCGCTCACGCGCGCGCGTGCAGACTGTGTAGAGTAATTGACGCTCCTCAGCTTCCTTCAGCGATCTCTCGGCAGGGTCGCCGACGCTACGAGAGGTGGTTGGACATTCCTGTCCAAGCACGGGTTGTGGGCGGGGACGGCGACGGTGTAGTGCGCACGCGCAAAGCCCCATCTCTCAGAGGGAGAGGGGCTGTGGGTGAGGGCTAAAAAACACATACACCCGATTTTTCGATATCTTCAGGTCGCTCTTGCTATAGAATCCCGTCTGTAGGCAGCACGGTCAGTTCATCGATTGCCGTGTCTGGCGGCGCAGCGAGCATTTGTGTGATTACCCGCGCGACCGATTCGGGGCGCATCATGCGGCTGCGGTCGGGGACGCCCGCGCCGTCGCCCCAGATGGCGGTGTCCACCGCGCCGGGCAGTATCGCCATCACGCGCACGCCGCGCCGACGCACCTCCTTCGCCAAGATTCGCGTGAACATCAGCCCCGCAGCTTTGGCGCAGCTGTACGCGCTTAGCCCCTCAAACGCCCGCGCGCCCGCAATCGATAGCACATTGAGTATCTGCCCACGCCCTTGCTCCAACATACTGGGCAACACCAAGCGCGTGGTTAGGTACAGACCTTTCAAGTTGCCCTCGAAAGTGCGCAGCCACTCGGACGGGTCGCTGCTCTCTATCGCGCCCACCGATTGGATGAAGCCCGCGTTGTTCACCAAGATATCGATACTGCCCGTGATGCTGAGCGCGCCTTGCACGGCTTCGCGCAGTGCGCCCTCGTCGGATACATCGGCGACGAACCAGTGCGCCTTGCCGCCTGACTCATGGATTTGTCGTGCTGTGGCTTCCAACTGCGTCTGGGTGCGTGCAATCAGCGCGACGGTCGCGCCCTGTTGCGCGAGCAACTGTG
>JARJMV020000112.1 GCA_029335935.2 bacterium | reverse complement strand
CGACCCAAAGGCGCATCCCGCTGTTGACCCAGAAGTAGCGTGCAGCAATCGCATACTCCTCAAGGATGCGCTGGAACTCGGCGTCGGTCATCTTGGAGGGCGGCGGCGCTGGGCGGGCAGGGTCTTGATAGGCTGAGGCGACATTAACGACATTCGGCATCAGCAGCACCTTCACGGGCAAGCGGATGATGGTCTTATAGCCGCGTGGCGCGAGCGTGGCGAAGGTGTATTCGCGTCGCCATGGCGGGGCAGCGCCCCAGCGCTGCTCCTCGCGCGTGGGCTGGTGGTTCGGGTCATACACTCGGTAGTAGTAGCGGGTTCCGGGGTTCAGCTCTGGGATTCGGAGGCGGTGATAGGTGCGTTTGCCTGGCTCGCCCTTCACTGTCCGCACATCCTTGCCAGCCCACAGGTCGGCTCGCTGGTCGGGCGGACGCCACGCCGTCATGGGTAGGTTGCTGGCGCGTATCTGCACGCGCGTCTCGGTGGGCGTCTTCGTGTGATATTGCAATACTACATAAGTGCGCCCAATCTCCATCACGGGGCGCATCGGGTCGTGCAGCGGGTGTGCGTCGCCTTGCGGCGCGCCCCAGACCGTCGCCAACAATCCCACCCAGCCGAAACTGCCAAGCCATCGTCGTAGCATACGCACTGTTTCAAGAGCGATTGCTAATTTCCTGCGCACTATGGAACAATCGGCGTAGAGAGGTGAAAACCGATGCAACGCTGGACAATCGCGCTTTCACTGAGCATCTTGGGCGTATCGGGGGCGTTAGCAATCCCCGAAACTGTCGTGTTTATGCCGACGGCGAATCTGTGTTCGCCGCGCTCGGTCTACTTGGCAACCGAGCAGTTCGGTGTTCCAAACGCTTACAGCCAAACTCGTACTCGGTGCTTCTATACCCAGTTGATGCTGACTAACCGCTTCGATTTTGGCGTGGACTTCGTGGGGTTCGACAACAGCCAGTCGCGCCAAACTTTGGGGAATGCGCGTTTCGTGTTGAACCCGCCGTCAGGGCGTTCGCCAGGGGTTGCAGTCGGCGCACTGAACATCGCTGAAGACGCCAATCCGATTTACTATGTGGTAGGCACTCAAAGCGCGTCGTTCGGCGTTTTTCACATGGGCATCTACCGTCAGCGCAACCAAACAGGCTGGAGTAGCGCGTTCCAGACCTCGCTGCCGTTCGGTGTGGATGTCGCTCTGGAATACTTCAAATATCCCGACGGCACGGCATACACCAGTCTCGGTGCAGGACGCCAAGTGAATGACGCCGTTTACCTCTATACCTACTATTCTCGCCACCACCAGACACGCGACGGGGATTTGTTCGGCGTCTATCTATCATTTACCCCGTTTCGGTTGTTCTGATGTTTGGAGGGCGTGGCGAGATGCGTCGCGCCCTCAGGTACACTCTCCTGCGTGCGTGCGGTCGGGTTCATCGCGGCGTTCTTGGTTGCTACCGCGTTCGGACAGTCGCAGGGGGAGCCGATAGAGTTCCAGACCCAGAACGCACTCCGCTACGACAGCGCCGCCGATGTGCTGCAGGGCGAGTCGGTGAGCGCGCGTTGGCGTGAGTATCTTTTAGAGGGGACGCGCTTGCTCGGCGCGGCGCGCCGCGCGGAGTACCGCTTTCTGGACGGCGTGCGCCTAAGCAGCGAGAATCTGCTCGCACACGGCGAGGAGCTGACTCTGTTCGCGCGCGAGCGACGCTGGACGCTGCTGCGTGGACGCGCAGAGCTGAAACCTGCCTTCACCGAGAACCGCCTGCTCGACAGCCTCTTTCTGCAGGGCGAGCGATTGGAAGGCAACGAGACCGAAGTTCACGGCGAAGATTGCACCGCCACCACATGCAATCTGGAGCATCCCCACTTTCACTGGAGCGCGGAAAGGGTGACGGCGACAGTCGGTGAGCGCGCCGTGTTGCGTAATGTGCGCCTCAGCATTCTGGGACGCACGGTACTGAGTGTGCCGTATGTGGTCGTGCCGCTGCGTCAAGGCGATACCTCGCCCCTGCCCGACGCTGGCTTCACCGAAGAAGAGGGGCTTTACATCCGCTATGCCATCGCCTACCTGCTGGCGCAGGGCGCGCTCGGCAACTTGCGCTTCGACCTGATGCAGAAGCGCGGGCTGGGGGTGAACCTGCAGCAGAACTACGCGCGGGGCGACCTGAACCTGTATTGGCTACGCGACCTGAACCAGCGCAGCAATCAACTCACGGGACGCCTGCAGCACGGGCAGAACTTCGGCGCGGTGCAAACCCGCTGGAACGCCGAGTTCCGCCAAAATAGCTACCAACTTTTCAAGGGCAACACCGCGTGGAACCTGCGCACCGACTGGACGCTGCCCACTCGCGCGGGACAAGCGCGCCTGAGCCTCGCCGAGAGCCACAACCGCACAGGCGCGTTCGAGAACGCCAACCGCTCCGCCAGCCTGCAAGACACGCGCACCCTCGGACGCCTGCAGAGCAACCTCTCCAGCGAGTATCTGGAGTTCGAGAACCGCTTCATAGGCAACCGCACGGGCAATCGACAGTGGAACCTTCGGGCGAACCTGCGCTACACCTTAGAGCGCGATGCGACCTTGCAGCTGGACTTCGAGCGGTTCATACCCGTGGGTGAGACGACCGTCTTCGGCGGGTTAGAACGCCTGCCCGAACTAAGCCTCTCGGCGTCGGCGCGTCAGTTGGGGTTGCCGCTGCCCGACTCGCGCCTGAGTGTGAGCGTCGGGCGATTCGCCGAAGGGTTCCAAACACGCCTCACGCGCGAACGGTATGCCTTCGAGTGGCAGGGACGCACTGGCAGGCAGGCTCGCGAAGCCAACTCGCGCCCCGCCGCCACTTGGAACTACCGATTCCGCCCGACCTACTCTGGCGACGACCCAGCGCAGTATGTACTGCAGTCTACACTGGAGCAGCGACTGCCGTTGGGCGGACAATCGCAGCTGAATCTGCGCTGGAACTACCTGCGCCCCTATGGCTACAGCCCGCTCGGTCTCGATCGGACGGGCGTGTATAACCTGCTTAGCGGCGAGTTGCAGTGGCGCATCGGCGCCGGCTGGCGACTCGCGGCGCAGACCAGCTACGACCTGCAAGCCGACGACAGGGGACGCGACCCGTGGAGCCTGCTCAGCGCCAACTTGGAGTATCAGCCCGCCGAGTGGCTGCGCTGGCGCACGCAGCTGGGCTATGACCTGAACCGCGAGCGTTGGCGCAGTCTGCAGACCGATGTGCAGTGGCGATTCGGCGCGTCGCGGCTCGCGCTTGCCGCACGCTACGACCCCGAACGCACCCGCTGGGGAAGCGTATTCCTGCGCGTCGACTCGATCAAGTGGGGACGCTCACGAATCTCTTTCTTGACGCAGTACAACGGCTACCTCAACCGCCTCGAATCGCGCCAACTGCTGTGGGTATACGACTTGCACTGCGCCGAGCTGGAGGTGCGCTACATCGACAACCCGTTCGGATTTCGGCGCGACACAGGGCTACAAGTGTTTCTGCGTGTGAAGGCGTTGCCGAGCTTCTCGCGTTTCGGGTATGGGCAGTTCGGTCAGCCCGTAGGCACGCTGGGCAGTGAGTTCTAAATCTCTTGCAGTCCGCACCACTCGCGCAGCACGGCTTCCGCGCCACGCTCACGAATCATCTGCTGCAACTGTTGCGATTCGGCATCGCTGGGGTCGTTGTACGCCAGCGCGGCAAGAATCGCCTTGCGGAACGGCGTCGGGTCTTCGCCTTGCTCGGCAAGCAATCGATACGCGCCGACCAAGCGGTCGTCGGGGCGCAGCTTGCGCAACGGCTCACGCGCCACGCGGGCAATCGGGTCGTCCATATGGGGATCTTGAATCCGCGCGAGGATGTCCTGCACGGCGGCGGCGTGTTCCTGTGTGTCGAAGGGATGCTTCTTGAGGAAGGCTTTGGAGAGCGCGCTTGCGCCCTGCACGAACAGCGCGTGGATTTCGGGGTCTTGAAGCGCGTGTTGGATGGTCGTGTAGCCGCGCGTCGCGCCCAAGTAGGCAATCAGCGCGTGTAGCCCGTTATGCAGGTAGAGCTTGCGCTGCATATAGATTTCGAACGGGCGCACGGGCTGCAGCCCGACGATAGGGGGTGGCTCGCCCACCAGCGCGTCGGCGTCGACGGGGAGATGGCTGTAGCGGTCGACGCGCACGCCGGGCGGCTCGTCGGGCAGCTCGGCGACTGCTTGACGCCCGATGATACAGCGCACTAAGCCCAGCGAGTTCAGGAGTGCGTGTTCGTCGGGGCGTAGCGTCTGGAGCAGGGCGTCGCGCAGGAGGGCGTCCGCGTTTGTGGCGTTCTCGCCCAGCAAGAGGTTGATGAGGTTCGGGTCCGTCTCGGCGCGGCGGCGTAGCCCTGCTGCGATGAGGGGCGCAAGGCTCAGCAGCGCGTTCAGCCCCACCGCCGTCGAGGCGACCTGCGCACGGGCGAAAGCGTCGGCTACCGCGTCTACATCCGCCGCATCGATCGCCGAGACGGGCGCAATCGTCTCGCGCGCGCCGTCCGTCCACTCGATCCAGCAAGAACGGTGGCGATTGAGGCTCTCGACAATTTCGGGGCGCGCCTCAACAAACACGGTTTCAAAGCCAGAGCGAGCATAGAGTTGGGCGAGGAAGCCCCGCCCAATCTTGCCCGCTCCGAACTGCACCGCCAGCAACGCAACACACCCCTTGGGGGTTTAGTTATCGCCCACCGCGCCGAAGTTGAACAGCACGATGAGCAGGTCGGCGTCATCCACGATACCGTCGCCGTTCAGGTCGATGTCGGGGTTGCTCGCGCCGAAGTTGAACAGCACGATGAGTAAGTCCGCGTCATCAATCACATTATCGCCGTTCAAATCGCCGTTGATAAGATTGAACACCAGCCCCGACACATCGCTGTCGAGCGACACGCCGCGCACGATACGCTTGAGGCTCGTTGGCGCACGCACGGCGATATCGACCGTGCCACTCATGATTGCCGTGTAAGTCGTAAAGTCGCCCGTGTTGTTCGTGCGGAAAGTGCGCTGATACTGCAGGTTCCCCGTGCCCGCCTGATGGATTTCCATCTCGAACGGCACGAGCGAGAGGTTCTGGCGGTCGAAGTTGACACGCCCTGAGATGAAGCGTCGCACAGGATTATAGTTGGTGATAAGCACATCGTACCAGCCGCCTGCGCGCCCGCCAGAGTAGTTGAAGCCTTCCACCCGAATGTAGTAGACGCCTGCTGGTAGGTTGCTTAGGGCTACACGCGAGGTGTAGGGGTTGAACGGGTCGTGTGAATCGTCGTCGTTGGTCGCCAGCGGGTTGAAGTTGGCATCGTAAACGGTCAAGACGGTATCGGTCGCGCCGAGGGTGCGCACCGTCAGGTCGCCTGCGCCGATTTCGATGCGATAGTAGTCCAGATCGGTCACGCGGTAGCGCAGGAAGGCGTTGGGGATTAGCGTGAAGTCGTCGGCGAGGTTGCCCACCTCCGTTGCGGTGGCGAAGGTGTCGTTGGTGCCGTCCACCTCGTAGGGGTCAAAGTCGCGCGCCGTGCTGCCATCGAACACGCGCAGGGTGTATCGGAAGCGCGCCAGCACGCCTGACGCGGCAATCGAGCGCACCTGCAGGTAATACACGCCCGCATTCAGCGCGATGGTGATGCCCGAATCGGCATTCGTGAACGAGGTGTCGCGGTTGCCACGATTGTTGTTGCCAGTCTCGTCGTCGTCGTTCTCGGCAATCAGCACCCCACTCGCGTTGTAGAGGGTCAGCACCGAGTCGAGCGTGCAGTCCACACGGAACGAGTAGGTTCCTGTCTGCGCCAGCTCCACGCGGAACCAGTCGACATCGCCGTCGGGGTTGATTAAGCCGCGCACGACCTTCATGCGGCGCGTGTTGGTGTTGTCTACCCCCACCACGCCGAGATTCTGCGCGGTCGCTAAAGTATTGTTCGCTTCTGTGTCCGTAAAGAAGTCGATAACCAACGGCTGCGCTGTACCGAGCGCCAGCATCGAGCCGATGCAGACGAACAGACTCGTTATCTTCCTCATCATAGGCTCCTTTCCCGCGCCTCTATTATAGCACACTTTTGCGTCTAAAGGTAGCCTCTCTCGCGCAAACTGGCATAGTTTCCGTCGCCGATGATGAGGTGGTCGAGCAG
>JARJMV020000083.1 GCA_029335935.2 bacterium | reverse complement strand
TCCGCGCAGGTGGACACGGCGGACAGCATGTCAACAAGACCGAGTCGGCAATCCGCGCCATCCATGTGCCCACAGGCATCACAGCTTCTTGTCAAAACGAACGCTCGCAACATCAGAATAAAGAAGTCGCGCTCAAAGTGTTGGCGGCGCGCGTGGCGGAATACTACCGACGCCAAGAAGAGCAGAAGATGCGCCAACTCAAAGGCGAGGTCGCCCCTGCAGAATGGGGACACCAAATCCGAAGCTATGTCTTACAGCCCTACACGCTGATCAAAGACCATCGCACCGACTACGAGACAGGAAATGTGCAGGCGGTGCTGGACGGTGAAATAGATGGCTTCATCGAAGCGTATTTAAGATGGAGCGCGTCCAAACGCGCCGCTGCCGAAACATAGCAAGCGCGTGGCACGGACATTCCTGTCCGTGCTTTTGTAGTGGTGCGACGCCATTCTTGGCGTCGTTGGGTTGGTGCGGCTCCATTCTTGGCGTCGCGTCAGTACCCCCGCCAGCGAGAACTGCTTGGACAAGACTGTCCAAGCCACAAATGCGCAAGCGCGACGGCAGGAATGTCGTCGCACCACCGTAGCGTCGGCGTCCTCGCCGACGAACGATGCTTGGACAGGATTGTCCAAGCCACAAATGCTGATTTCTGCAGTCTAAGCAATAGGATGTGAGCTCTGATGAGAATGATGAAACTGTTTTTGGGCTGGGTTGGACTGACTCTGGCGTTTGGCTGGGGTCAGGTGGGTCTGTCGCAGGGGGAGTCGCTTGGCGGCGTGGGCGAGCGAGCCCACCCCGCCGCGCAGACGATTGTGGAGGCGATGCGCTCGGCAACCGGCGCAGACCTCGCGCTGCTGGGCGCAGCGTTCTTCAACGAGTCCGCCTCGGTTCCGTCCACAAACTTCAGCGCGGACGACCTCATCAAGGCGCTGGCGCACCCCGACGACGAAGTGGTCGTACTGAGCCTGCGCGGCGAGCAGATTCTGCAGGCGTTGGAGCGCGCGCTGGAGCTGTATCCGCAGAAAAACAACGCCTTTCTGCAGCTTGCGGGCGCGGAAGTGCGCTTCGACCCCAAAGCCGAGTCGGGCAAGCGCGTGGTGAGCGTGCAGATTGGCGGCGCGAAGTTAGACCCCAACCGCACTTACAAGGTGGCGACCACCGCGCCGATGGCGCGCGGCGCACTGGGCTACTTCCGCGTCTGGAGCCGCGAGCAGATTACGCAAAGCACTGGGCGCACGATTGCCGACGCCGTTCGCGATTACACCCAGTGGCAACGCTCGCTGCTGAGCCAGCCTGCGTGGATTGCCCAATAATGCCGAAGCCGCGTATCCTGCTAACAGGCGCAACGGGCTATGTAGGCGGACGGCTGACCCCCCGCTTGCTGGAGTGTGGCTACAGCGTGCGCGTGCTGGCGCGCGACCCCGAACGGCTCGCCGCCCGACCATGGCGCGAGCAGGTGGAAGTCGTCGCAGGCGATATGGGCGACCTGAACTCGCTGCGCCGCGCCTTGCACGAGATAGATGTCGCCTACTACTTGGTGCATTCGATGCAGGCAGGCGCGGATTTCGCCCAGCGCGACCGCGAGTACGCCCGAAACTTCGTGGAGGCAGGGCGTGAGGCAGGACTGAAGCATCTCATCTATCTGGGGGGATTGCTGCCGCGCGAGGGCGCGCCGAGTTTGCACCTGAGCAGTCGCGCGGAGGTCGGCGCTATCCTACGCGAGGGGTTGCCCTGCACCGAGTTCCGCGCAGGTCCCATCATCGGCTCTGGCTCCGCCTCGTTCGAGATGGCGCGCTACCTCACCGAGCGATTGCCGATAATGATTACCCCACGCTGGATAGACAACCTCGTCTCGCCGATTGGCATACGCGATGTGCTGAGCTATCTGCTGCAAGCGGCGGCGCGTGAACCGCTGGGTGTCGTCGAAATCGGCGCGACGCCGCTCACCTTCCGCCAGATGATGCTCATCTACGCTGAGGAGCGTGGGCTGAAGCGCGTCGTGCTGAAGACGCCCGTGCTTGCGCCCAAGCTCGCCGCGCTGTGGGTCGGGCTGGTCACGCCCATCCCCAATCGTTTGGCAGTGCCGTTGGTGGAGGGCATCGTCCACTCGCTGGTTGCCGACACGAGGCAGGCGCGGCGAGTGTTCCCCGACATTCGCCCGATGGAATATCGCGAGGCGGTGCGCCTCGCGCTGGCGCGCATCGCCGAACGCGCGGTCGAAACACACTGGAGCGGCGCCCTCGGAGCCGCGCAGACCTACACACTCCGAGACTGGGAAGGTCTGATTCGTGAGGAGCGCACCGCGCTGGTCGACGCGCCGCCTGAGGCGGTGTTCCACGCGTTCTGCTCGCTGGGCGGTGAGACAGGCTGGCTGGCGTGGAACTGGGCGTGGCGATTGCGCGGACTGCTCGATAAGCTCGTGGGTGGACCAGGCTTACGGCGCGGGCGACGCCATCCCTACGAACTACTGCCTGGCGAGGCGGTCGACTTCTGGCGCGTGGAGCAGGTGGTACCGAACCGACGGCTGCGCCTGCGCGCCGAGATGAAGACGCCCGGCAAAGCGTGGCTGGAGTTCGAAGCGATTCCCGAAGAGGGGCGCACCCGACTGGTGCAGCGCGCCCTGTTCGAGCCGCGCGGGCTACCTGGCGCACTCTACTGGTACGCCCTGTACCCCGTCCACAAGCGCATCTTCAGCGATATGGCGCGTGCACTCGCCCAACGCGCCCTCCAACTCCACCGCGCATCGGCTGTCTCGACCGCTCAATAACTCCAGAGCTTCAGAGGGTGTTCGGAAAATCGGGGGCACTGGCGCTGGGGATGCCTCACTGCGCTCGGCATGACAACAATCGCGCGGCTGTCTTGCCGTGCTGCAGGCGCGGAATCTCAGTAGGGACTTAGTTTCCTGCGTTCGGTTGGCGCGCGGAGACGCCCAGCCCCAGTGCGGCGAGGCAGGCGAGCGTTGCGCCTGTCAAAAACGCCACATGCGCGCCCCCGACCTGCCACAGCCAACCGAACAGCACGCTCGCAGGCAGCGCAGCGGCGCCCACCACGAAGTGGAACAGCCCATACGCCTGTCCGCTCTGCTCGGCGGGGGCGAACTCAGCGACCAGCGCGCGCTCCGCGCCTTCCGTCAGCGCGTAGAACGCCGCATACAGCGCGAACAGCCCCACCATCTGCCATAGCGCGCTTGCGTAGCCGAACCCTGCGTACACCAGCGCGTAGCAGAGCCACCCCCATCGGAGCGTGCGCAGTCGCCCGTGCCTGTCCGCCAGCCAGCCCCCGTACACGCTGAACGCGCTGCGCAACAGGTTCAGCCCCATCCACAGCAGCGGCGCAATCGCGGCAGGCGCGCCCACATCCTGCGCACGCATCAACAGAAATGCATCGCTGGAGTTGCCCAGCGTGAACACCAACACACAGCCCAGATACGCGCCAAACCGTCCCCGCATCAGCCCTCTCGCGCCCGACAGCGGATGCTTCGCCTGTGAACGGGGCATACTCGGCAAGTGGCGCACGCCCCACCCAAACACCCCCAGCGACAGCAACGCAGGAACCGCCGCAACCAGAAACACCAGCCGATAGTTCTCTGGCGCGAGCAGTAAGATGAGCGTCGCGAGGGCCGGACCAATCGCCGCGCCGAGATTGTCCATCGCGCGGTGGTAGCCGAACGCCAAGCCACGATTCTCAGGCGCGGTAGAGACAGCAATCAGCGCGTCGCGCGGCGCTGTGCGGATGCCCTTGCCGAACCGATCGATGAACCGAAGCCCCAATACCTGCACGGGCGCGGTTGCGAACGCCAGTAGCGGGCGCGTGAACGCCGCCAGCGCGTAGCCCCAGAACGCCAACGCCCGATGCTTGCCCACCCGATCCGCCAGCCAGCCAGAGAAGAGCTTGAGCAGGCTCGCCGTCGTCTCCGCCAAGCCTTCAATCAGTCCAATCAGCGCGGGCGGCGCGCCCAAACTGCGCAAAAACAGCGGCAGCAGCGGGAACACCATCTCGCTGCTGGTATCGTTCATCAGGCTCACGGCGCCGAGCGCCAGCACAGGGCGCGGTATCTTCAGTGCGCGGAACGGGGTCTTCATAAGCGCAGTTATTCCCCCTCAGCCTTTTCGTAAGAGGATGACGGTCTCGTAGTAGGCGTCGAGCGAGCGCGGGCGCGCCACGATGTTCCGCTTCGACGAGTTCGATGGTGAATGACCCAGTTCGGCATCCAGACCTATGGATGACACGAACACTTGCCCGATAAGCAACGCATCGGTTTAGCCTGCCTCGCCTTCCACCTCGCCGACTTTGAGCTGGAGCTCGCTGCGCAGTTCGATGCGCTCGATTTTGCCGTCGCGAATCCACACGATGCGGTCGGAGATGTCCAGCATCTTCAGGTCGTGTGTGGCGGAGATAATCGTCACGCCGCGTTCTTTGTTGAGCCGCTTGAGCAGTTCGATAATTTCCTTGCCCGTTTTGAGGTCGAGGTTGCCCGTCGGCTCATCGGCGAGGATAATAGAGGGGTTGTTCGCCAGCGAGCGGGCAATCGCCACGCGCTGCTGCTGACCGCCTGAGAGTTCGGTGGGCTTGTGGTGCAGGCGTCCGCCCAGCCCGACAAGCGTGAGCAGTTCCACGCCGCGCTCGCGCGCCTCGTCCGCGTTCACGCCCGCGAAGGTCATCGGTAAGGTCACATTCTCCAGCGCGGTCATCACGGGAATCAGGTTGAAGGTCTGGAAGATATAGCCGATGCGGTGGCAACGGATAAACGCCAACTCTTGCGGATCGAGCTGCGCCATATCCACATCGTCGATGAACACCGATCCCGAGGTCGGCTTGTCCAGCCCGCCAATCATATTGAACAGCGTGCTTTTGCCCGAGCCAGAGGGTCCCATAATTGACAGGTACTCGCCGCGATAGATATCGAGGCTCACGCCATCGAGCGCGCGCACGGTCAGTTTGCCCATCTGATACTCTTTGACCACTTCGCGCACGCGCACGACGAACTCGGTCGCGGCGCCCTCGCCCGCGGATTGCTGCATAGTCGTCTGTGTCTGCGCCATCACGAAAAGGTAGATTCGCTGCCCGAACCGATTTTCCTGCTACTATGGCAGGGATTTCTCGGCGGAGGTGGAACAAAGGCATCGATGTTGCTGCCGATTCGCGACCACAATCCGTCGGAACGCTTCCCGTATGTGACGCTGGGGCTGATTGCGGTGAATGTAATCGTGTTCATCTTGCAGTTGCTGGACGAGCGGATTACAACCGTTTATGCCGCCATCCCTGCGGAGATTACGGGTGCGCCTGTAAACCCGCTACTGCGTATGCAGTTAGCCATCGAGCATGGTATCCGCACAGAGCCAGTTATCAACCCTTGGCTGACCATCCTGACCAGCATGTTCTTGCACGGAGGCTACCCCCACATTATCGGCAATATGTGGTCGCTGTGGATTTTCGGCAATAATGTGGAGGACGCTCTGGGACACTGGCGGTATCTGCTGCTGTATCTGTTTTGGGGGGTTGTGGCGGCGCTTGCGCATATCGTGTTCAACTGGGCGTCGCCAATCCCTGTGGTGGGCGCAAGCGGCGCGATTGCAGGCGTGATGGGCGCGTACATGCTGCTGTTCCCCCACGCGCGTATCGATTGCGTATTGCTGTTCGTGATTATCACCTTCGTTGAGGTGCCTGCTATCTTCTTCCTAATCTTCTGGTTCGTGTCGCAGTTTCTGGTCTACAATCCGGGGGTGGCGTATCTGGCG
>JARJMV020000051.1 GCA_029335935.2 bacterium | reverse complement strand
TGCCAGCACCATCCATCGAATCATACCGAGCGACAACGATTGCCCCCCAGCCTTTGGAACTTTTTCGAGCCGAAATAGGATACAATTAGACAGGAGGACTATCGCGTGAGAACCAAACGGATTCGGGGTTGGCTGGGTCTGCTGGCGTTGGGGTTGACTTTCGCGGCAGGCTGGCTGACTCGTAATGCAGTTGCCGCCTATTCGCTCCGTCACGGCTCGGAGTTGGTGGTGCAGCGCGATTTTGCGCCTGCGCTCGCCGACGCGCGCACGCCTGCCAGCGATGCGAAAGTTTCCGAGCCGTCGATGGTGAACCTATACTATCGTGTGTTTAGCCTCGTGCGTGAGGAGTATGTGGAGCCGATTGACGCGGAGCCGTTGGCGCATGGCTCGCTGGAGGCGTTGCTGGCGTCGCTGAACGATCCGCGCTCGCAGTTTCTGCGCCCTGAGCAGCGTGTCCTGTTCGCCCGCGCTCTCGGCGGCGAGATTGCAGGCATCGGCGCGGTACTCACAGTAACGACACGCAAGACCACCCTGCGCATGGGCGATGAGAGCGCGCCGCTGGAGCAGAGCCTCCTCCAAGTGGTCGCCGTCGCGCCCAACTCGCCCGCCGAGAAAGCAGGACTCAAACCCGGCGATTTTATTGAGTATATCGACGACCAGTGGATTGTCTCGGAAGACCCGTTTGCAGAGATTGCGCAGTTGCAGCGGATGCACAGCCCGCGCGAGCAGATCCGCCAAGCGAGCGAGCGCGCCCGCCAACGCCTGCAAAGTAGCCTCAGCATCAGCGAGGCAATCCAACGGCTGAGCCAGAACCCGACGAGCGAGGCTGAGGTGAAACCGCTACAGCTCACGGTTAGCCGCGCTGGTCAGACGCTCAAGCTTCCCATCGCACGCGCCACAACCAAAGTGCGCCCGCTGGAGTACCGCAAGCTCCAGAACAAGTGGGGCTATCTGCGTCCGAACCTGCTCAACGCCGCCGCCGCGCGCGAGTTCGAGAACGCCCTGCGCGCCCTCAAACAAGGCGGCGCGAAGGGGCTGAGTATCGACCTGCGCGGCGTCGCGATCGGTCAACAGGAGCCGACGCTGCAGATGCTAACCCAACTCGCGACGAAACGCGCCATCGCGCAGGTGGAGTATCGTGAGGGCAAAACCTACAAACAACGCCCGCTCAATCTGCCCAAAGCCCCCCAACCCGTGAACCTGCCAATCGCCGTGCTGGTGGACAGGGGCACTTACAATGTGGCGGAGCTCGCGGCGCTGGCGATACGGCAAACCGCGCGCGCGCGAATCTTCGGCATGCCGACCTTCGGCGACGCCTCGCAAACGAACCTATATCAGTTCAAGGACGGCTCGGCGTTCACGCTGACCGTGGGGCGCTATCGTGGGCTGGACGGCGCGTCGTTCCATCGGAAGGGAGTGCAGCCCGATGTACGCATCGCTGCGGAGCCGCGCATGCGCGGACAAATCGGGGGCGACCCCGCACTCGAACGCGCCCTCCAATGGCTCGCTGCACAGGAGAAGAAATCATGAGAGAACGCGGACGCGCTTGGATTTACACACTGCTGCTGATGCCCGCGCTGTTCGTGGGCGGTTTTCTGGGCGCGGAGGGCTACGCCGCCCTCACGCGCACCTCGCCACCCCTGCTCAACACGCCGTTGCTCAGCCTCAACTTCTCACGCGAACGATTAGACCCGACCGAGGCGTTCCGCAGCGCGCTCGCAGAGGTGGAATCGCACTTCTACGGCGCGCCGCCGCCCATCGATAAACTCACCTACACCAGCATCAGCGGGATGCTCAGCGCTATCGGCGACCCCTACACGCGCTTTATGGACCCTGAGGCGTTCCGCCGCATGCAAGAGGACACGACGGGCAGCTTCACAGGCATCGGCGCGCTGCTGGAAGACGCGCCCGGCGGCGCACGCATCGTGCGACCACTGCCCAATAGCCCCGCCGTCAAAGCAGGCTTGAAACCCGGCGACATCATCATCGCCGTCGACGGCAAGAGCCTCGAGCGCACTGCCTTAGACGACGCCGTGCGCATGATTCGCGGCCCGCGCTTCACCGATGTCAAGCTCACCATCCGACGCGAGGGCGTCGAAGAGCCGTTCACCGTCACTATCCGACGCGACCTCGTGGAAAGCCCAACCGTCGATGTCTACTTGGAAGACGACGCCAACAAAATCTACCGTATCTGGCTGCAGAACTTCAGCGAGAAAGCCCCCACCATGCTCGACCGCGCCCTCACCGAGATTCAGCAAAACGGCGGACGCGCGGTGATACTGGACCTGCGGGCGAACCCGGGCGGATTGCTGGATGCCTCCATCGAGGTGGTGAGCCGCTTTGTCTCAGGCGAGAAGGTGGTCGTGAGTGTGGTGGGGCGTCAGGGCTTGCTGGAGCGACGCTACACCATCAAGGGACGCTATCGCGACCTGCAGATGCCGATGGTGGTGCTGATTAACGGCGGCAGCGCGAGCGCGTCCGAAATCGTGGCGGGCGCACTGCGCGACCATAAAGTCGCCCCGCTCATCGGCGAAGACTCGTTCGGCAAAGGGCTGGTGCAGACGGTCATTCCCACCTCGCAGAACACCGCCGTCGCCATCACCACCGCCAAGTACCTCACGCCCAGCGGCACCGACCTGAACGCGAAGGTAGTAGACGGCAAGCGCGTCGGCGGTCTCAAACCCGACATCGAGGTCAAGAACCCCGACGACTGGCGCATGACCGAAGAGGATAAGGCGCGCGACCTGCAGTTGCAGAAGGCGTTGGAAGTGCTGCGCGAGCGGCTACACGCCACCCAGCAGGGCAACGGCATCTTGCGCGCCCAGACCGAAGTGGAGGTGAACCGATGATTCTTTACATGGGCGCAGACCACGCTGGCTATCCGCTCAAAGAGTTCCTCAAAAGCCACCTAACCCAGCAGGGCTACGAGATCCAAGATGTCGGTGTCTATTCGGAAGACCCTGCCGACTACCCCGATATCGCCCATCAGCTCACCGAGCGGCTCGTGCAGGAGACGCGCCCTGCGTTGGGGATTCTGATTTGCGGCACGGGCATCGGCATGAGCATTGCGGCGAACAAGCGCGCGGGCGTGCGCGCCGCCAACGCCAGCGAGCCTGTCTCCGCCGCACTCGCGCGCGAACATAACAACGCCAACATCCTCTGCTTGGGCGCGCGCGTGGTGGGGCCCGAGCTCGCCCGCGCGACCGTCGAGGCGTTCCTGCGCACGGGATTCAGCCCCGAAGACCGACACCATCGGCGCGTGCAGAAACTCGAACTCGTAGGGGGTGAAACGACATCCCGCACCGGCTAACCGAGATTGGACAAGCGGAGCGCGCTATCCTCGTGTTCTGTCGATATGACGCGCACGAGGAAGCCTACTGGAGCGACGAGATGCGCGCGCTCGCCCACTCCGCTGGCGTGCGCCTCGTCGCCGAAACCCGCCAAAAGCGACCCCTCCCCGATGTCGCCACCTACATCGGTAAAGGCAAAGCCGAAACGCTGTTCCAACTTGCGCGCGAGCATGAAGCCGATGTCATCCTGTTCGATGTGGAGCTCAACCCCGTCCAGCAGCGCAACCTCGAGCAGATTACGCAAACGCGCGTGGTGGATCGCACGCAGCTGATTTTGGACATCTTCGCGCAGCGGGCGCGCTCGCGCGAGGGCGCGCTCCAAGTCGAACTTGCGCAACTGCTCTACCTGATGCCGCGCCTGTCGGGCAAGGGCGTCGCGCTGTCGCGCCTGGGCGGCGGCATCGGCACGCGCGGTCCAGGCGAGACCAAACTGGAGATCGATAAGCGACGCATCCGCGAGCGCGTGGCGCAACTGCGCCACGAAATCGACGAGATGCGCCGCCAGCGCACCCACCAACGCGCCTCGCGACGCAAACTGCCGTTCCCCAGCGGCGCAATTGTCGGCTACACCAACGCAGGCAAGTCCACCCTGCTCAATGTGCTGTCGGGCGCACAAACGCTGGTCGACAATCGCGTGTTCGCCACCTTGGACCCCACCACGCGGCGCGTCGTGCTGCCCGACGGCTGGTCGGTGCTGCTGACCGACACCGTCGGCTTCGTGGAGAACCTGCCTCCGATGCTGTTGGAAGCCTTCTATGCCACCCTCGAAGAGGTGCGCGAGGCGGACTTCCTGCTCCATGTGATAGACATTTCCAGCCCCCACTGGGAGCTGCAACGCGACGCAGTGGAGACGACGCTGGTGGAACTGCAAGCCGACCAGAAGCCTGTGATTACGGTGTTCAATAAAGCCGACTGCGTGCGCGACCCTGCGCTCCCGCGCCAACTGGTCGCCGAGACGCCCAACTCGGTCTACATCTCCGCACGGTTCGCGCAGGGCATCCCGCACCTGATGGATCGTATCGTGGCGACGGTGCAGGGTATGCTGGTCTATGTGGATGTCTGGCTGCCCTACGCCGCGACGGCGTTGCTCGCGGAGTGCTACGAGTACGGGCGCGTACTGTCGGTGGACTATCACGAGGAGGCGATTCATCTGCGCGCGCAGGTTATTCCCTCCATCGCCGCACGCCTGCGCGAGAGCCAGAAGTAGGCGCCACGACGGATCGCCCGAACGCCTCCATCCCCAATCTTGGTATAATTCGGTTATGCAGCTTCAAGAAAAGGCGTGGCGTGTCCCCGATATCGAGTGCGAGGGCTGTGTGCGTTCGATTCACCGTGCGCTCGACGATATAGACGGCGTGGTGCAGGTGGAGGTGGACTTGCTGACCAAGACGGTGCGCGTGGCGTTCGATGCCCAGCGTGTGGGCGCGGACGCGTTGCGCGCGCAAATTGAGCAAGCAGGCTTTACACCGCAGGAATAAGGGATCAGCATGGCTCGGGTGCCTCAGTCTTATCGGCGGTTCTCGCGTGTGAACCTGCCGGTGTGGATGCTTGTCGGCGCGACAGTTGTCTGGGCGCTGCTTCAGAAGCGCGCGGGCGCATTCACATTGGGCTGGGAGCAGTTGGCCGTGCTCATCGGGCTGGCGTTGCTCTCGGCGACGGCGCGCACTTGGGTGGGGCTGAAAGACCCGCGCGTGATGTATCAGCTGAGTTTGCCGTTGGTGGCGTTCGACCTCGCGCTGATTACTATCGCCACGCGCTTCACCGGGGGCTACGAGAGCCATGTGTGGCTGCTCTATTTTGCACTGTTGGCGTCGGAGGCGGCGGTGATGTCGACGCGCGGGCTGACGCTGATGCTTCTGTTGACCGCCGTCGGCTACGGCTGGGCGTGCGTCCCTATGCCGCCCGAACTGTGGAGCAACTTCGGCTACCGAATCGCCTCGGTCAGCATCGTGAGCTGGCTGATGCACCAAATCTATCGCAGCCATGTAGAGTATCGTTTGGAGTTGGCAGACCTGCGCGAGCAGTACGAGTTGGCGCAGGAGCGCGAGCGTATCGCGCGCGAGTTCCACGACGGCTTGGGACACCACCTGGTCAGCGCGATACGCGGGTTAGATTTGCTCTACCGTCGCCTGCAGGCGCAGGAAGACAAGTCGCTGAGCGCGTCGCTCCAGACGCATCTCGCCACCCTGCGCAACGCGCTCCACGAGACGCGCCAGACCATCCAGCAGCTGCGCGCGCCCGAAACCGTTGACCTGCGCCAATTTGTCCAGCAGACCGCCGAGCGCGTGGCGCAGAACCTCAACGCGCGCCTGCACTGCGCCTGCCCCGAAGTGATGCCCACGCTCACACCCCTGCAGACGCTGATGCTCACGCGCGTCATCCAAGAGGCGTTCAGCAACATCCTCAAGCACGCGGGCAGCCCCCAGAACCTCTGGGTCGAATGCAAGGCGCACGACCGCTGCTTCACGATTCGTATCGCCGACGACGGCGACGGGTTCGACCCCGCAACGGTTGTTTCGGGCGTGGGGCTGACCAGCATGCACGACCGCATACAATCGCTCGGCGGCGAACTGCACCTCCACAGCGCAATCGGACAAGGCACAACGCTCACCGCCCGAATCCCGTTGCAGGAGTAAACGATGGACAAGGTGCGTATCTTACTGGCGGAAGACGATACACGGCTGCAAGAAGCGTTCCGCGCGATGGCGAGTGAAGAGCCGAGCGTGGATTTGCTCGGCCTGGCGGGCGACGGCGAACAAGCCGTGCAGATGGCGCTGCAGTTCGAACCGCAAGTCATCTTGATGGATATCCAAATGCCCCGACTCAACGGCATCGAAGCCACACGCCGCATCAAGCGCACGCTGCCCCATGCGCAGGTAGTCATCTGGACTATCTTTGCCGACGACCAGCATGTGTTCGAGGCGATCAAGGCAGGCGCGATTGGCTACCTGCTCAAAGACAGCCCCACTCAGGAACTGATTGAGGGCATCCAAGCGGCGGCGCGGGGCGAATCGCTGCTCCACCCGACGATTGCCGCGCGAGTAATCCACGAGTTCCAACGCCTGCGCACTGCCGCGCCCGACGCGCCCGAATGGCTCCACGAGCTGACCGCACGCGAGACCGAAGTGCTGCGC
>JARJMV020000030.1 GCA_029335935.2 bacterium | reverse complement strand
CCTCCCCGTACCCGCGACGGCGCATAGCAGTCGTAGCCTGGGAGACCCGCCGAGTCCTCACCCTCCCAGCGTCTCCGTCCGGCCGGCCGGACAAACACGTCTTAGCGTCGGCGTCCCGCCGACGCCACAATCACCTCGTAGCGTCGGCGTCCCGCCGACGACCCGCTCTCGGAGCGTCGGCGTCCCGCCGACGGCACATTCTCCTCGTAGCGTCGGCGTCCCGCCGACGACACGCTCTCGTAGCGTGGGCGTCCCGCCGACGCGCAGTGCTTGGACAGGAATGTCCAAGCCACAAGTGCCTATCCAAGAGCCGACAGGCAAGTTCACTTTGCCTGCGCCGACTGCGAAGCCCCCGCGTCGCCCTATTCGCAAATTCGGGCGCGTCCGAAAACTTTTCGCTTGGCTGTGGCGGAATGCGGAGCCGCTGGCGTGGAGCGCGACGCTTGGCGCGCTCGCCCTCAGCCTCTGGTTCTCCCCGCGCACGCAGCTCACGCGCCTCGTGGTGCAGGGCGCGCCTGCAGAGGCGCGAGCAGCAGTAGAGCAAGCCATACGAACTCATCTACGCGCTCCGATTGCCCTCTCCGACGCGCCGCGCCGTACCGAACATGCGCTGAATACGCTGGACTGGACGCTCCACGCACGCTGGCGCGCCGCAGGTATAGGCGTAGCGCACATCCAAATCACGCCGCGCGCCCCAGAAGTGTTGATTGAAAACGCGGACGGCGCGCGAATCTTCGCCGATCCGACAGGATTCGTCTTCCTGCCGCCGAATCGAGACGCGAAACCCCTGAGCGGACGGATACGGCTGGGGCAGGACTATCCGACTCCTCAGCGAGGGAGTGTGTTGAACAGCGAGATGCGCAAAGCGTTCACGATTTTGCAACAGTTGCACAGGCGTACCGATGTGCAGAGCCTTCTTGTGCAGGTCTCTAAAGCGCAGGGCATTCGTATGGTGTGCAATCTCCAGCGCGGTACGGAGCCGCCATTCTCGCTCCAAGTGCGCTTTGGCGACGCCCGCGCGCTGACCACACAGCTCGAGCGGCTGAACCAGATTTTGGAGATGCCGTCGGAGCAGTTGCGCAAGAGCGAATACATCGATATCAGCGTGCCCGGAGCAGAGGTGCTCAAGCCGCGCCATAGTGGAGGAGGCGCATGAGCGACAATAAAATCTATCAGATGATGGTCTTCTTCGGCATCTGGCTTGTGGTGGGGCTGCTGCTGGGGCTGGCGTTCAAGGAGCAGACGCGCATCCGCACGGCAGAGCTGCCCAGCGCGCGCCTGCCCGAACTCGCACGCGCCTATGTGCAGGAGAAACAATCGAACACCGCCTTAGAAGAGGAGATCCGTCAGCTGCGCCAGCGCATCAACGAACTCGAAAACGCCTTCACCAGCGGCGCGAAGCAAGCCCAACTGCTCAACCAGAGCCTGCAAGAAGCAAAAATGATTGCCGGGCTAGTGGATGTGGAAGGTTCAGGCATCGAACTCACCCTGCGCGACAGCGCGCGCAAACCCGCAGGCGAGTCCATCGAGCAACTCCTGCCCGAACTCTACACCATCCACGACTACGACCTGTTGCGCGTGGTGAACGAACTGCGTCAGGCAGGCGCGGAAGCGATTAGCATCAACGGGCAGCGCGTCGTGGCGACCACGGGCATCCGCTGCACGGGACCTGTGGTGTTTGTGAACGATGTGAAGATGGCGTCGCCGTTCACCATTCTGGCGATTGGCGACCCGAAGACGCTCAAGGGCGCGCTGGAGATGCCCGGCGGGGTATTGGCAGACCTCAAAAGCGTGGACCCGAAGATGGTGCAGATTAAGCTGCTGGATAAAATCCGTATCCCTGCTTATAGTGGCTCGACGCAGTTCCGCTATGCGCAGCCGGCGCTCCCACAGGAGGTGAAACCGTGATTCTTGTCGGCGCGGTAGGGCTGTTGCTGGGCGTAATCATCGCCTCGCTGTTGCTGGACATTCCGCTTCCTGAGGAGTGGGCGGCGTACCTCTCTTTGGCGGCGTTGGCCGGGCTGGACACCGCGTTCGGCGGTTGGCGGGCAGCGTTGGAAGGTAGATTCCACGCCGATGTGTTTGTCTCAGGCTTTATCGTGAACGCCCTCTTAGCCGCAGCGTTGGCGTATCTCGGCGACCGCATCGGGGTCGACCTGTTCCTTGCCGCCGTCGTCACGCTCGGCGGGCGGATGTTTCTTAATCTATCTTTAATCCGCAGGTATTATCTGAACCAACTGGCGCTCAGAAGGCAACGAGGATGACACTCATCACCGGACTCGATATCGGTACCACGAAGGTTTGCTGCTTCACGGCGCAGCGCGGGGCGCAGGGCGCACTCCAAGTTGTCGGCTATGGCGTCGCGCCCTGTCGCGGCTTGAAGCAGGGCCAAGTGGTCGATATGGAGCAGACCGTGCAGGCGATCCAGCACGCGGTGCACGCTGCGCAGACGATGGGCGATGTGGTCATCACGGGCGCTGTGGTGGGCGTCACGGGCGAGCATATCGAATCGATGGAGCGTCGCGCTGAAATCACGATTACGCGCCCCGACCACGAAGTAACCGTCGAAGACCTCGAGCGCCTGCGCTACTACCTGCACCAAGTGCATCTGCCACCCGACCGCGAGCTGCTCCATTCACTTATACGACAATATATTCTGGATGGGCTGTCGGGTATCCTTAACCCGCTGGGCATGAACGCGTCGCATTTGCAGGCGGAGGCGACGCTAATCACGGGCGGCGTGACCTTTATGCAGAACCTACGCCGCTGCGTGGAGCGCGCGGGGCTGCAAGTGCAGGCGATGGCGCTCGAGGCATATGCCTCAGGTTTGGCGACCCTCACCCCTGAGGAGCGCGAAATCGGCGTCGCACTCATCGATATTGGGGGCGGCACAACCGATGTTGCTATATTTCATGGCAACAGTCTGCTCTTCTCTAGCGCCGTGCCACTGGGAGGCAGTCAGGTCACCCGCGATATCTATATCATGTTTCGCTTGGCGAACCCTGAGGAAGCCGAGCGACTGAAGCACGAATTCGGGAGCGCGCTTGCCGAGCGCGTGCCCGAAACCGAACGGGTATCCTATCGGGAAATGGGAACCCACGAAGAGCGTCGGGTACCCCGACGACTGTTCACCGAGGTGATCGAGGAGAGGATGCGCGAGATACTGGAGTTAGCCCGCGAGGAGTTGGAGCGTTCGGGACTGTACGACCGCTTGGCGGCAGGAGTCGTGTTGACTGGGGGCGGTTCTTGTCTGCCATGCACTGCTGAGCTGGGGCGGCAGGTGTTCGGGGCGTTGCCTGTGCGTGTCGGCGCGCCCACGATGGGAGGGATTGCGCTGCCCGCAGCCCTGCAACAGCCCGCCTTCGCGACCGCCGTCGGACTCGCTCTCTACGGCGCGGAAATCCTCCCCGACGCCTACGCGGGCACCGCGCCCGCGCAACTATGGACAC
>JARJMV020000183.1 GCA_029335935.2 bacterium | reverse complement strand
GGCGGGCAGATGGTTCCGTTCACCACGACCCATGATGTGTTGGCGTTCTGGGTGGATGCGACAAACACGGTGGTGCGCTGGGCGCGGGTCAAACATCAAGGCTATCTTGCCGTGTTCGAGCGCAGTGTGTACGGCGGCGCGCCCAAACGCCTCGTGTTGATACCCCACGCTGAGGTGCCTGTGAGTGCCGAAGTTCACAAAACCTACTTCCGCTTCTCGCCCAACGGCGACAAATTGGCATGGTACAACCCAGAGGGGCTTTATGTGCTGGACATTCCGAACGGCGCCGTGCGTCGGCTGACAGCGATGTCTGGGCGCGAGGCGCGTGGGGGCGTCCTCCAACAGTTCGAGGATGACTCCTCTGTCGGCTTCGATTGGCGGGGCAACGAAACATTGGTGATTCAACGCGGATTGGATCTGGAGACGCTCTCGGTGCGCTCCCTAAAGCCGTTTTGAAACTGTCAGACGCCTAAGAATCGCAGATTTTTTCGAGGATGTTCAAATTGCGCCGAATCGCCTGTTCTTGCGGCGTCTCTTGAGGCGTGAAGGTGACTTTGAGTTTCTCTTGATCCCACTCCTTCGCGCCTTTTTCTCTCCAGACGCCATAGAGCCGCGTCTGGAGACCTTCGGCAGTCTTGATATCGATTCGCCCATAGAGTATCGCCAGCTGATACAGGAGACGCCCTGCTGCTTCCCAAGAGGCGGTGTAGCTGCTCTTCAGCGCTTTGGGGTACTTAATAATCTGCCCTGTGAGGTTCACTTGCCCCGAACAGCGCGTGATGAACTCGTTGTCGGAGCTTAGCGCCACTACCTTGCGTCCTGGCTTCTGAGCGAACTTGGCATACGCTGCGATAATCTTGCCATCGGGGTCGCGGGCGTCAGGCGCGTCCTCTACCTCCGCATCGCCCGACTGCTGCACGGCGTTCCATTCGGCAAGCCCCAGCAAGCGCAGGCGGTCGCTGAGACGATTCTGGTTTTGGAAAATGTCCGAAATGCTCAAGCCTGGATAGAGAGTGTTGAAAGCGTTCAGGAAATCGTAGAGGATTTTGCCTTCGCGCGGATCGAGCTCGTCGCGCACTTGTTTAGCGAGCAGGAGATTGTAGTGCGCGTCGCGCGGCGAACACGGGCGTATATAAAGCGAGTAGAAACGGTTGCGCAGGGTGTTGTTGTCGAAGGCGAAGTAGTAGATATCGCCGCCGCGCGCGGGGTTCGACCCGCGTGCCTGTCGGAGCAGTTCGCGTATCTCGTGGAGATTGGTCGGCTCTTCCACACCGGCTTGGCAGAACGCATCGCGCAGGCGATTGTAGTCGGGCAGCTCGCCCTTGACCTGTTTCACGAGGGTTGGCTCCAACCCATTCTGCGTTGCGAGCGCGTCGATACGCTCCAAAACCGTTCCGAACGCATCACTGTAGGCTCGGGAGCTGATAATCTGCTCGATCTTGGCGTCGCGCTGCCGCAAATCGAGCTGGAAGAGCTCGGCGTTGTCCAGCAGCGGCGCACGCACGACCGCCTCGTCGCCCAACTGGTTGAGCAGGAGCGTCATCTGCGATGCGTTAATCAAAGGCATAGGCGGCATGAGCGTCAGTCTCCTAAGAGCTGTTTAAGGTCGTGCAGTTGCTGTTCGTGGCGCGGGATGAGCGGGTGGGGAACATCGTTGTATCGCTGGTTTAAGAGATGATTATAGTAGAGTTTCTCCAGTTTCAGGTCGGTGCGTCGCCCCTGAGACAAGCCGAACGCGGACATGTATTTGCGCCCTGCCGTGACATCCAGCACGAGTTTCTGCGCGTGTTTACGCTCTTTTTCGAGCACTTGCGCGAGCGTCTTCTTGAAGCCGAGCAGGTCGTCCTCGTCGATGGCGTGGTGTGTGATGGATGGGTTCTCGACGCCGAAGGCGGGCAGCAGGGCGCGCAGGTAGCTTTCGACGGTGTTCACACTTTGCTGGATGCTTGAGTTGTTGGGCGAGGCGAGCAGCACCACGCGCTGGGGCACGATGCCCTGCTCGCACGCCGCCCAGATGGTGTTCACCACCGCCATCGGGCTCCAGCCCACGACGGTCACCCAGCTGCGCTCAGTAGGTTGAGATTGCGTAGGCATGTTATGCTCCCACAATCGCCCGAGTGAGTTCGGCAGCTTCGTGTTCTGCGGCTTCGGTCTCCTGATAGAGTTGCTCTATCGTGAGGGTGCGTGCGCGTGCAAGGCGGTTGTCGCGTCGCGCGAACTGGTTCATCGCGTACTGTAGGAACTCCTCTTGGCTCAAGCCGAAGGGCATATTCGGCGCGTAGGGTTCGAACACCTCCTGCACCACGCCGAGCGCGTAGGGCAGCAGGTCGTTCATACGCGCTTGGATTGCCTCCCACACGGGGTCGCCATGCTCGCTAATCAAGCGGGAGAGCAGGTAGACGCCGAACGCGATATGGCGCGACTCGTCCTGCATCATCTTGCCGATGCCCTGCACTAAGCCGGGCATCCTCTGCTGACGCTTGTAGGCTTGGAAGAAGCCGTAGTAGCCCGTCTCCGCCAGCACGCCCTCCACAATCATGTTATAGGTCACGGACGCCTCGGCTTGGGCAATCGGCGAGGCGTCGTATCGCAGCCGATGCATCGCTTGGGGCAGCGCCTCGTAGAAGATTTTGCGGTAGGAAGGCGAGTGGTAATGGCTCAAATCCTCGCCGCGCACGCCTGCCACTTCCGTCAGGAAGCGATTCATAAACTCCACATGCTTCGCCTCTTCAAACAGAAATGAGGTCAGGAAAATCTCCTCCTCGAGCCTGCCCTCTTGGGCAATCGTTTGGATGAGCGGGAGCAGGTCTAAGGTCACGCTCTCCTCGCCAGCTTGGAACAGGGCAATCAGTCGCAGGGTCACATCGCGCTGTTCGTCTGTGAAGACTTGCCAGTCCGCGCGGTCTTGGCTCAGGTCAATCGCGGCTGGGTCCCAGACGCCTAACTTTTTGGCTTTCTGGAACATCTTCATCGCGGGGTGGTCACGGTTCAGCCCCCGAACGCTCGTCGTAAGAAACTCAGTGTGTACCATACCAGACCTCCTCGTTGGTTTAAATTCTACCCTCAAGCGTAGATTCCTGCCCCCGTGCGCAGGGGAGGCCTTTTTCGGAGCAAGCGGGAGGTGAGGGCGAGTTCGTGTTGGCTTGGGCTATAATATACCTATGCGACGCTCGGCACTGACGCTGGTCATCTTGGTTTCGCTGCTTGCGTGGGCGCAGGCGCAACTGAATTGGGTCGGCAACACGCGCTTGTTCGTCACCGACTCGCATCAGCTCCCCAGCCGACTGGGAATGATTGACCCATCGCAGCTGCTCACGGTCACTACCCAGACCAGCCCCGTCACAACAGGACAGTCGGTTCAGCTCATCCTCACGACTGATAATTGGTTGACCACGCGAGAATACGATTTCTCATTTGATTATAATACTAATGGCAATACACAGTGGTATGTGTTGCTGCCGCCGTTTCCTGCGGGCACGCACCTGCAGTTTTACATTCGCGCACGGCACACCAGCGGCGCGGTTGTTTATGACAATAACGGCGGCTCGAACTACAGTGTGTGGGTGCGCTATGCGCCACGCCCGCGCGAGACGCCGATTCTGCAGTGGTTTCAGACCGACTATCGCACCATCCTTGCGCGTCTGCCGGAGGTGGTGCAGGCAGGCTATGGGGCAATCTATCTACCTTCGCCGGTCAAGTCGGGCGGCGGCGGGTTCAGCGTAGGTTACAACCCGTTCGACCTATTTGACTTGGGCGACCGCTTCCAGAAAGGCACGGTGCGCACGCGCTACGGAAGCACACAGGAGCTGATCGAACTGGTGCGCCTCGCGCAGCGGCTGGGGCTGGAGGTTTATTGCGATTTGGTGGTCAACCATGCGGACAATCGCGCCAGCACTGCAA
>JARJMV020000014.1 GCA_029335935.2 bacterium | reverse complement strand
GAGTTGGACGGTGTCGAGGATGACCTCGCGGGCGCGTCGTTCGGCTTCGCGTCGGGCGTCGTCCTCGATTTGTCGGGCAAGGATGACCGCCTCGTGTTCGATTTCGTCGCGCACCTCTTTGAGCAGGATTTCGCGGGCTTGCTCCGCGCTCATGCCGCTGATGCGCTCCAGTTCGAAGCGGCGTTGGTGCATCAGTTCGCGCAGTTCGCCCTGCTTTTTGGTCAGGAGCGCTTCGCGTTCCATCAGCGCGTGCTCTTTTTGCTCCAGCAGTTCGAATCGGTGTTCCAAGAGCTCCTCGCGTTGGAGCAGTCGCTGTTCGAGCCTGAGGATTTCGGCGCGTTTTTCGCGGGCTTCTTGCTCGGCTTGCTCGATGATTTTGTGGGCGTCTTCACGTGCTTGCAAGCTTGCCTCGCGTCGGAGGGTTTCGCATTCGCGCTGGAGTTGGTCGCGTTGCTGTTGCAGCTGCTCGGTTTCACGGCGCGCCTGTTCGAGGGTCTGTTGCGCTTGGGCAGCGGACGCCTTGATACATGCGTGCGCTTGGCGCGTTGCACGACGCCACGCGAGTTGATAACCCACGCCTGCGGCAACCAGCATCAGAGTCGTGGTCACTATGCCAAAAATGAGTTCCATTATCGAACCTCCTTGAGCATCCGCTACAGATGGTCGTCCAGGCGCGGGTTCCAGCGGCGCAGGGCGTTCTGGGCGGTTTCCGATTCGAAGCCGCGTTGGAGCAGGAATCGGAACCAGCGTGCGACCTCCCGCGGCTCGGCAGTTGCGGGCGGTGCGCCGAACCGCTGGGTCAGAGCGCGCACGGCGCGGCTCTCCTCGTCGCCTTCCAGTTCGGGCGCGCCCAAGCCGCGGCGTGCGAACTCCTGCTCGATGCGTAAGCGTCCTGACGGCTGCTCGCGGTTATATCGCTCGATCAAGCGCTGGCGCAAACGCGCATCGGATAGATACCCCTCGGCGATTAGCCAGTCGATAGCCTCGCGCGTGTCCGATTCCGAGAAGCCCTCAGCCAACAGTCGCTGTGTCAGCTCATGCGTCGATAGGTCGCGCTGACGCAACCAACGCAGCGACCGTGTAATCGCCTGCGTCAGGCGTTCCGAACGCCCTTGCTGCATCGCTCGCCTGCCTCCTCAACGACGAACGCCTCACGGCTTCATACAACCCAGCCAGGGGACTCCTTTTAACTATACCCTATTGTTCAGCGCTTGGTTCCGTCGGGCGGGCGGATAAAAATCTGAGTTAGGTAAAACATCTGGTCGCGTTTTCGGTAGAAGATGCCAACGCCTGCGTGGGTGAACTGCTGCTCTAAGATGTTCGCGCGGTGTCCGGGGCTGTCCATCCAGCCCTGCACGGCGACCTGGGCAGGGTTGCTGTAGCCTCTGAGCATAAAGATGTTCTCACCGCAGACGCGCCACTCGATTCGGAAACGGTTCAATCGCTGGTCCACATCCCCCAAACGGGGGTCGACATGGTCGAAAAAGTCGCGTTGCGCCATATTGCGGCTGTGGTCGCGTGCGCATCGGGCGATATCCTCGCGCCACGCGAGCGGGGGCAGCTTAGCGCGCTGGCGCTGCGCGTTGATGAGGCGATGGACGCGCTGCTCCAGCTGGCGCAGCGTATGCTCGGTCGGCTCACGACGGCGTCGTTGCTGCATGCCGATTAGGATACCTCACTGGTCACTCCCCATGAACCGATCGACGGCCTCGAATACATTACCGTAATAGCCCCACGCGAGCGTGATGATTGCGATCCCTGTCGCGATGATACTGATGAGGCTGATGAGATGGAAGAAGGCGCGTGGCAGTTGTTGGACGCGCTCGGCAGCGCGTTGCCGATACATCTGCGCCAAGTGCTCCAGTAGGCGGGGCAGTTCGCCCGTTTGCACGCCTGTCCGTGCCATCATCACCTCCTCGATGGGGAACAGGCCTGAGCGTTCGAGGGCGGTGTCGAGGTGGGCGGCGCCTTCGGCGCGTCCCAACTGAACGCTCTGGAGCGTGGTTGCCAGCGCGAAGTTCGGCACGGCTCCAGCCGCCAGCGTATGCGCCGTCGCAGGGTAGACGCCCGCCTGCGTGAGCTTGCCCAGATGGAACAGGTAAAGCTCCAGCGACTGCGACCGCACCCAGTCGGCGTAGGCGAGGAAGCCCAGCCCGTGCAAGCGCAGACGCGCGCCCGTACGCTCCGAGCCAGCAATCAGATAGCCCAGCAGCATCAGCGCAACCATTATTAGCATCACGGGTAAGCCGTAGCGCAGGAATGCCTTGCCCACCCCCGCGCCTATCGCCTGCAACGCCGATGCTGTGTCGCCGCCTTGAAACGCGCTGAAACCCCACATGATGCCGACGCCGAACGGCGCTACCAGGGGGGTCAGGATTACCGCATGCCACAGACAGCCCTGCGTCAGGCGTGTCCAGCGACGCACTACGCGGTGCTGCTCGTAGTAGTCGCTCAGGCGCTCGAGCATTTCGGGGAGGTAGCCCCCCTGCTCGGCGGCGCGGAACGACCCGATGAGGAAGTTAGGAAACAGCTCGGGGTATTTGGTCATCGCGTCGGAGACGGCGACGCCGCGCGCAGCGTCTTGGGCGATGTCGGCGCTGGCGCGTTGCAAATCGCGACGCCTCACGCGCTGGCTGAGCGTCTCGAAAGCGTTCGCGGGCGACATGCCTGCCTTGAGCATCGCACGCAGCTGCGTCAGCCAGAACCCCATCTGATGGGGCGACACGCGCGAATGCTCCCAGTATCGGCGCGTCGGGGGCGCAGCGGCGGGCTTCGGAGTTTGGGGCGACGCCGTTCGCTCAGGCGTCAACTGCAGCGCGCGCAGCCCCTGCGCGGCTAACCGCTGCTGCGCCTCGCGCACATCCAACGCTTCTAACTCACCTGAAACCACTCGTCCACCAAAATCAACGGCTCGATACCGATAGGTGGGCATCGTACAGTCGCACCTCCTGCGCTCGGATTCGCGGGTCTTGAAGCAGTACCTGCAGAGGCGTCCCGTCGGGCAGGATATAGTTCGGTGTCATCTCCGCCAGCGGGATTAGCACAAAGGCGCGCTCACGCATGCGCGGGTGCGGAATCGTCAGGCTCGGCGTATCGAGGCGCAGGTCATCGTAGAGAATGATGTCGATATCCAGCGTGCGCGGCATCCAACGCCCCTCTTGAAAGGTACGCCCTTGCTGTGCCTCCACCGCTTTGAGCGCACGGAGCAGCGCATGGGGAGCTAACTCGGTCTGCGCCCACACACCGATGTTCAGGTAAGGGCGCGGGTCGGGCGTCTCGCCTACAGGCGCGGTCTCGTACACGGGCGAGATGCGCACGGGATAAACGCCATACAGAGGCAAGCGCGCGACGCCCTCGCGCAGGTGCTGCAGGCGGTCGCCCAAGTTCGAACCGAGACTGAGATATACCTTCACCGCCATGCACACGCCATTATACCTCTCCAAGTCGCTTTGAGAAGTCCGCTCAAAACGCCTTTATGCCTACGACCGCCCGAAAATTAGCACCGATATGCGCGGCGCACGGGCTATCAGCCAGCTCAGCGCGAACGGAACCAACAGCGCCACCAGAAAACAGATTGGCAATCCCCAACGCACCTGCAGCGCGCCCACCAGTCCCCAACGGTTCAATTCGCTTAGCACGAGAGGGTGTATCAGATAAATCTGCAGCGAGTATCGCCCCAATTGTTGTAAGCCTGCCACCACCCGCGCCTGCGAGCCACTGAGCCAATACGCCACTGCCAACAGCAAGAAACTCACCCCCGTTGTGAACAGCCAGTTCCCCACCTGATAGTGGAATGTGTTCACAGGCGCGCCCTGAATCGCCTGCAACGCCAGTGGCAGATACACCCACAATCCCACCCCTGCACTCGCCAGCGCGAGCAGCCACCCCTTGCGCACGATTGCGCCTAACCGCTGCGCCTGCGTCGCCAACCACACTCCCAACAGCACCACAGGCGTGTACCACAGCACATAACTGCCCGTGTACGTCACACGATACACCAGCCGATTGAACCCATACACCGCCATCGTTAGCGCAACGATGGCAATCAGCACCGCCCAGAACGGCGGGCGCCGCCGCGCCACAGGCAACAGCAGCGGCAACAGCACATACAACTGCATCGCCACCGCCAGAATATAGAGATGAAAGTAGGCTTTGCCCCAAAACAGATAGTCTGCCCAACGCGACCAGCTCGGCGGCGCGCCCAGCAAGTAGGTGCGATACACCAAGTACAGCCCACTCCACAACAAGTACGGCAACAACGCTCGCAGTAGACGGTTCGCCGTGTAGCGCTTCAGATTAAACTCGCGCAGGAGCGAGCGCATCAGCACGAAAGCTGTCATCATCAGGAACGCGGGCACTGCATAGTGGAGCGTGCGGTTCAGAGACGCCAACACGAGCCACGCCGCGCTCTCTTTGTCCAGCAGACTGAGGAACCGCCCCGATGTGTGATGGAACACGACTTCCAGAATCGCCAGCCCTCGAAAGATTTCCACCCATCGGAACCGTTCGTGCTGCGTGGGCAAGTTGTCGTTGCGCATCCCCGCTGTGTTGTGGTGTGGCGTGAGAGCTTCAGCGTGCATTTGGCGTCTCCTCGAACCAACGCGACAGGGCTTTCTCCACGATTTCCAGCATCGCCCCGTTCGTGCGGTGGGGCATAGCGGGGAAAAACACCAAGTGGTCGTCGCGCAGGTCGCCCCAGCTGGTGAAGGGCAGGGCGCACTGCTGGCGCTGTTTGAGTGTCCCCCGCCATGGCTTACCGTCGTTGGTGAGGGCGACGGTGTGAACCCTGCGCCCCATCTGTTGGCGCACCTCACGCCAGCGGCATGCCTGCGTCACAGGGATTAGCACATCTTCGCCCGCCTGTATGAATAGGATGGGCGCATGCACTTCGCGCACATGCCGCAAGGGGTCGCGTGCTTCCCAACACTCGGGGCACTCCTCGGGCGAGCCGCCTTTCCAAGCGTCCCAGCGTTGGGCGCGTTCGGGGCGTCCGTAGTGGAGTAGCAGTTGGCGTTGCTCGCGGAAGTCGGTCGGGCTGAGGAGGCACGCGATACCGCGCGTGTTGGAGTCGTTGCGCGCGGCGTTGTAGGCGATTGCACCGCCGAGCGAGACCCCCACATAGGCGCACCGGCCGTCGCCGCCCACTTGCGGCAGGGCTTTTGCCAGCCCGCGCACATCGGTGGCGTCTTCCAGCCCGAAATCGATAAACCCGCCGCTTTTGCCCTGCCCGCGCAGGTGGGGCAGCGCGACCAGATAGCCCGCCTGCGCGAGCCGACGCGCCAGCTGACGGTGGTTCGTGTTCACGCCCACGAAACCGCCCGGCAACAACACCACCGCAGGCGCACGGCGGTTCGAAGGGCGATAAATCTCGACATAGAGAGGTACACCGTCGCGCACATAACGCACCGTATCGTACTCTTTGCCGCGCGCCACCACGCGCAGCTGGGGAACCCAGTCGGGCGACTCGCTTTCCAACGGCGCAGGGCGACACGCGCCCAACGCAAAACCGACCCCCAAAAGTCCTATCCAGCGCCAGCGTCGCATCATCGCCTCCCCAGCATAGGATACCCGACCCGATCTACTTTCTGCCGACGAGAGTCGTGAGGATAACCGCGCCGCCTGCGTCGCCTTCCACATTCACCATCGTGCGGAACATGTCCAGCACCCGATCGACCGCTAAGATAAGCCCGATGCCTTCCAGCGGGAGGTTCACGGCTTGCAGCACGATGACCATCGTGAACAGTCCTGCGCTGGGGATACCCGCCGCGCCGATGGCTGCCAGCGTCGCCGTCAGCAGCACCACCACCTGCTCGGAGAGGCTGAGCGAGACGCCGTAGGCTTGCGCGATAAACAGTGCAGCGACCGCCTCGTAGAGCGCAGTGCCGTCCATGTTCACCGTAGCGCCAATCGGGATGCAGAATCGGCTGATGTAGCCGGGCACTTGCAGCTCGCGTTCGACAGTGCGCATCGTCACGGGCAGGGTCGCTGCGCTGGAGCTGGTGCTGAGCGCGGTAATCATCGGCGAGGCGATACCGCGCAGGAAGCGCCATGGGGGTACGCCACCCAGCAACCACACCAGCAGGGGCAGCACCACCAGCCCATGAATGGCTAATCCGCCCAGCACCGCGCCCATATACTTCGCCAACGGCGCGAACACCTCGAACCCCGCTTGCCCAATCGCTCGCATCAACAGTAGCGCCACGCCTGCAGGCAACAGGTACAGCACCCAGCGCACGATGACCATCGAAAGCTCCAGCACCTCGCCCACGAACTGCTTCACAGCCTGCCCCCGATCGCCCATCAAGTTCAACGCAACGCCCACAATCAGGCTGAAACTGATAACCTGTAGCATATCGGCGCGTGCGAGCGCGTCGATGGGGTTGGCAGGAATCAAGTTGCGCAGAAGGTCGGCGAAGGTGGGCGGTTGGCGTTCATAGATCTCCTGCGGCGCTTGGACATTTTCCAGCACGGCGCCGACACCAGGGTCGATGAAGTTCACAATCGTCAAGCCCAGCGCGGCGGCAAGCACAGTGGTCGCCGTGTAGTAGATGAGCGTAACGCCGCCCAGCCTGCCCAAGTAGCGCGTGTCGAGACCTGCCGCGGCAGTGATCAGCGACGCCGCCACCAACGGCACGATCACCATCCGCAACAGGCGGATGAACAGGTCGCCGCCCAGCGTAATCATCTCAAACAGGGGCGATTCCGCGCCGCCCGCACGATTGAGCAGCAAGCCCCCGACAATCCCTATCAGAATGCCTGCCACCACCCATCGGATGGCAACCAACTCTCGTTCGCGTTCCATCGCCTACACGATTCGGCTTTCCGTGAGCGATTCCCGCTGTGTCCGCGTGGTGAGCGTGATGGCGGCGCCGAGTGTGAGTATCGGCTGCACAGGCAGCAGGGGGCGGCTACCGCCCGCGTAGAGCAGTATGGTCAGCAGCGTCCAGCCGATGAGCAACCCTGCAAGCCCCACAAACGGCGCATGCGTCCGACGCAGCCGCCCCAATCCGTAGCTGGCGACGACTAAAAACGCCCAATACACCGCATCCGCCGCGCGCAGCGCATGGGCAAGCGCACGACTGTCGGGGTTCTGCAGACCGAACGCCGAGAGCGTGAGCGCAACCTTGCGCAAGAGCAGACGGAGCCAATCCCATGGGTTCTCGCGCACCCACTGCAGCGCAAGGCGCATCGCCTGACGGTCGCGCGAGACGGGGTCGGGCGCGTCGAGCCAAGCACGCACGGGCTTCGTCTCGCCCCCAAGCGTTAGCTCGCGCTCCAAAAACATCGGGTCGAACCCGCCGTCGGCGAAGGGGTTGTTCGCCCACAGTAGCACATAGCCCCCCAAGCCGATGGGGATGAACGCGTCATAGCGCGCGGAGATAGACGCGATGTATGGAGCGACCGTGAGCGCAGCGGCGGCGAGCATGAGCGCAGGAGTGCGCCACGCGCGTTCATAGCCACGCGCCCACAGCGCAGCAAGCAGCACGAACGGCAAGTAGTTCGCCCGCGTGAGCGCGAGCAGTCCCAGGAGCATGCCCGACCCCACCGCCGCGCCTGCGCCTCTGCCGAAATAAAGCCCATAGAGCGCCCAAACCGTCAGCGGCAGCGCCAAGTTCTCGGTATAGAGCCAGCCAGTAATCATCAGCAGGTGGGGATGGC
This sequence comes from bacterium, assembly GCA_029335935.2. Lineage (GTDB taxonomy): Bacteria > Armatimonadota > Fimbriimonadia > Fimbriimonadales > GBS-DC > GBS-DC. The sequence continues at coordinate 3,296 of JARJMV020000014.1, read as the reverse complement.
ACGCGCCCAGCGCCAGCGCGAGGTTCGCCGTGCGCACGCCTGCCAACCGCTGAGCCAATCGCCACAGCCCCCACAGCGTTAGTAGCCCCAGCAGCGCGTTCAACACGCGCACGGCAGCAGGCATATGCCCCACCAGCGCGTAGACGCCCGCCATCGCGTAGATGTACGCAGGCGCCGTCATCAGCCCCTTCTCCAGCCGATACTCGCCTGTGTGGGCAAGCCGCCATGCCATGCGGTCATGCACGACGGCGTCGCCATGCAGAGCATCCGCACGGAGCATCGGGTCTACCTGCGTTGCCAACAGCGCGTAGCCCACACGCACAACGACAACTGCCAACCACAGCCACAACGAAACCCGACTCATGCGGCAGGAGTGTACCCTCGCGCCCCGAACTATGGCGCCATGCCGAACTTGCTCCTTGCCCGAACATCGGAAGTGCGCCCCGTGGTGCGCACAGAGCCGTTGCCCGACGACGCCGACGACCCCGCCCTCTGGGTGCATCCCCATCAGCCGCGCCGAAGCCTCATCTTGGGCACCAACAAAGCCCGTGCCCCGCAAGGCGCCATCGGCGTGTACGACCTCAACGGACGGCTCATCCAGTGCGTGCGCAATATCGACCAGCCCAACAACATCGATGTGGTACAGGGGGTTGTGATGGGGCGCGTGCGACTCGATATCGCCGTAGCCACCGAGCGGTATGCCAGTCGGTTGCGTATCTTCCGCATCGATCCCGAGCGGCGACGCTTAGTGGATATCACCGACCCCGACAGGACGCGGGTCTTCGTGGGCGAAACGGGCGAACGGGCGATGCCGATGGGAATTGCGTTGTATCATGCCAGGCGCGACGAGGTGTATGCGATAGTTTCGCGCAAGTCGGGTCCCACGCAGGGCTACCTGCACCAGTATCGGCTGGTTCCTACGCGCGGCGGCAGGGTGGGCGTGCAGTTCGTGCGCGCATTCGGCGTGTTCAGCGGCAACAGCGAAATCGAGGCGGTGTGCGCCGATAGCGCACTGGGGTATGTGTATTACGCGGATGAGAATATGGGCGTCCGTAAGTATCATGCGCACCCCGCTATGCCTGAACGCGAGCTTGCGCTGTTTGCCACAGAGTTTCAAGGCGACCAAGAGGGGATTGCGCTCTATGCCCCCACCCACGGCGAGGGCTACCTGCTTTGCACCGAGCAGCTCAAGGCGAGCAGTAAGTTGCACATCTACCCGCGCTTCGGACGCCAATCGCAGCCGATTGCGACGCTCGACACAGGCGCGGATAGCACAGACGGCTTGGACGCAAGCGCCCACCACTTCGGCGCGCCGTTCGAGAGCGGCTTGGTGGTCGCGATGAACAGCAAAGACCGCAACTTCTGGGTGTACCGCTGGGCGGATATTCGGTCGGCGGCGCAGTTGCCGTAGCCGAGACTCACTCGTAGCGCAACGCTTCGATCGGTTGGAGCTGCGCTGCGCGCCATGCTGGATACAGCCCGAAGAACACCCCGATAAACGCGGCGAACCCGAACGCCAACAGCACGCCCTCGGTCGGTATCAGCACCTTCCAGTTTGCCTGCGTGCTAATTGAGCTTGCCGCCCAGTAGCCCAGCGCGATACCAATCACGCCACCCAACACGCTCACCACCACCGACTCGATGAGGAACTGCAGCAGGATGTTGAACTTCGTCGCGCCGATCGCCTTACGCAAGCCAATCTCGCGCGTGCGCTCGGTCACGGAGACCAGCATGATGTTCATGATGCCGATACCGCCCACAATCAGCGACACGAGCGCGACGCCGCCCAATAGAAAGGTGAAGGTCTGCGCGGTGGCTTCTACGGTCTCCACGAAGTCGCCTTGATTGAACACGCGGAAGTCGGGGTCGCCGCCAGGGGGGATTTTGTGGGCGCGCAGGAGGGCCTCCTCCACGCAGGTCTGCGCCTCGCTCATTCGGTCGGAGCGGCGCGCTTGAATGTTGAGCGCGTCGAGGTGGCGTTGTCCCATCAGGCGGCGCATCGCGGTCGTCAGGGGGATATAGACGCGGTCGTCGAAGCTGCGGAAGCCCGTATCGCCCTTGTAGGCGAGGCGTCCGATGACTTCGTAGGTCTGCCCGCCGATGCGGATTGTTTTGCCGACGCACGCTCCGCCCTGAAACAGCTCTTGCCATACGGTGTGCCCAATCACCGCCACCCGCGCCATCGCTTCGACATCCTGCTCGTTGACGAACCGCCCCTCCTCCACCACGAGGTTGCGGATGGGCTGCAGGTCGGGCGTCACGCCAGAGACGCTGGTGCGCATGTTGCGGTTGAGGTATTTCACCTGCTGTGTGGTCCACACTTCGGGCGAGACGCGCGCCACGAGGTCGCCGCACGCCTTGATAATCGCGTCGCCGTCTTCTATTTTGAGGCTCTGCACGCTGCCGAAGCCGAGAAACGCGCCGCCGCGCCGTGCCTGACCGGGGCGCACGGTGAGCACATTCGCGCCGAGCCGTTGCACCTGCTCCAGCGTCGCCTGCCGCGCCCCCTGCGCAATCCCAATCATCGTAATCACCGCCGCCACGCCGATAATCACGCCCAGCATGGTCAGCATCGTGCGCATCTTATTCGCACGCAGACTCTCTATCGCCGTCAGAAAGTTCTCGATAATGCTCATAGTGCTAATCCTCCAGCAAGCGCACAAAACCCTCCTGCGCGAAGTGCTTGTCGGTAGTCAACGCCTGCGATATCGAGTGGGTTCGCATCAGCACAAAGCTCACTGCATCGCAAAGCGAGTAGCGCTTGTCGGGGCGATTTTCCAAAAGCGCAAGCGCCGCGCGATGGAGGGTCTCGTCCACCCAAACGACCTCTACCAAAGGATTGACTAACAGTGCGTTGCTAAACTCGATGACTGTGTGCATCGGTAAACCGCGCGCTGATGCTAATGCAATCAGCTCCGCGAGCACATAGTTATGTACCATTTTTCGCTTGGGTGATATCAGCCACTCGATTGCCCGCCCATGGCGACGCTCCGATCGATCCAGAGCGCAGAACAAGCCAGAGGTGTCCAAGAGCAGCCATTCTTGATTCATACTTTCAGAATCTCTGCTTCTATCGCCTCGTTATCGCCTGAGTTTGGGTCGCCCGTCTCGATGGAGCCGATATAGGGTCGGAGCGCCTCGATGGCTTCTCGGATCTGAGTTTCGGTGAGCGTAGTTTCCGTGCAGCGGTATTGACGCGTTAGGAACTCCAGCACACAGAGCTCCACAGAACGCCCTGTGCGCTTGGCAATCTGCTCGCAGGCGGTGAACACCTCGTCGGGTACAGAGAGAGTGAT
>JARJMV020000006.1 GCA_029335935.2 bacterium | reverse complement strand
CACCAATTCTCCCACAGCCGGGAAAATTTCGGGAACGCGGTTCGTGAGCAGATTTCGGGAAATGTCTCTAATCGTATCACTCATTTTGATCAGTTGCTTTGGTGGCTGGGGATGCCCTGCTTTGTGCGCTCCCGCTTGCGCTTGGCGCATCAGGTCGGCAAGTTCGCTTCCGTTGCCTGTTGCCATGAACATCTTCGCAGCGGTGAGCCAATCCAACAGGCTCACGAAGGGCGTCAAGTCAAATACGGGGGTCTCGTCGTCTTGATTCCTTGCCTCATATGCGCCATACAGAACAGCCACCAGTTTCACATGCTTCACCTGACGCAGATAGGCGATCGCTAACAGAGCGAGCATCGGCAGCGAGCGAAAGCCGTGCGTGATATCGATAATCAGTTCGTCGTTCTTATCTACCGCATTGGTAATCGCCTCGAAGATTTGCCACAGCTCGCCCTCGTTCTTGCCGTCGGGGATTGCTACTTCGTGGATGTGTTCTTCTGGTAGGTACTGCTGTAGCTCTGTTTTACAGTTTTGCCAGTTCGAGTGATTTTGAGCGGCGTTTGTCAACAGCACATGGACAGACTGGGGCTCGAACCACTGAGTGACAGCTACGGGGAAATATGCCGTCCTGATGTCGGGCGACGATGGATTCAGCCGATATAACGCTTCTGAGTAGTTGCCTGTACCGATTGATGTGATGAGTTTCATGGTCGTCTCCTATTCTGTAGGGGTGATGCGCACAATCTTAATCATGTTGCCCAAGCGTTGCACCTGCACATCGGCTTTCAGCCGCTTAACCTCTTTGAACCGTTGCACCGCTGCGTCGGGCAGTCCACTGAGGAGTTTCTGCGCCTCAGCCCCCTGCGCCGCAGCGCGTTGCTGTGGGTTTTGGGGGTTCGTGGCTTGGATTTCCTGTTTGCCAGGGTTCCAAGTGATGTGTGCGGATCGCCACACTTCTTGCTCGGTCTGGAACGCTGTCGATGGGGACGAGGCTTGTGAGCTCTCTTTTGGATCGAAGTAGCCGTAGCCCGCGTTGGTCTTCGCGCCGACGCCGAGGTTGCACAGACACCAGCGCAGTAGTTTCTCGGCAAAGTGTGCCCATTCCACTGTGGGCGCGTCTAACACGAACAGGAACTGCGCGCCGGGCTTGATGACCAGAAACGGCACAGGATTGGGGTCATCGAAGTCCGTAGGGAATTTCGCGCCGCCTGAGCTGTAGTATTGTGGGTGATGCACGGTAATCACATCGCGGTGGAAGGGCGCGCCGCTGACTGAGCGGGGGGCGTACCAAGCATCGTAGAAGACCACAGCGCCTACCGCCGCGCTCATGTCGCCGCCTGTGCCAAACATGTAATCGACAGCCTTAAGGTCAATCTTGTTTTCGTGCATTAGTAGCCTTGCTCCACGACGGCACAAGCCTTTGAGCGCGGAGCCTGGAATAACAGGCATACCGTAGGTGTGATGGAGCGTCAATCCCACTTCCAACGGGCTGGCGTTGCCCAACCCGATGGCGATAGGAGCGGCGGCGGTCAGGGTAAAGTAGGCGCGAGCGCGGTCGGATGGCTTTGTCTGAGCCAACGCCTCCCAGCGTTGCCAAGCACGCAAATAGACTTCCGAAGCTCTCACATTGGCCACAGAGTCCAGCAGCGTTTCCTCTGGCATCGTTTGCTGGTTGTCACGGTCTTTAGGCTTGTGCGCCTCCAGATAGCGTTGCAGTGCTAAGCCTGCGTGGGTTTCCTTGCCAATCTGCAGGCTTTGCAGCGCGGTGCGCCGCGCGGGGATGCCCTGTTGTCGCTTCATTCTCGGTTCCCTCCTGTCTCAACGCCCAGAATCGAGACCGCAAACCGCTTGAAGTAGACCCAAGCATACAGCACTTTGCGTGTATAGAGCATATATTGCATCGCCTCCGCCTCAGCGATGTGTTTCAGGAGCGGGTCATCTGCGCCGCCCGTGCCGTTCGTTGGAACGCCCAGTATCTGCCCTATATGCTTCAGTAGGAGCTGATGCGCCTCGGCGCGCGCGGAGCCGTCGCTTTGCGCTTTGTCGGCGGAGAAGGCAATCGCTTGGCACAACCCGCAGGTGCGCGTTAGGATGGGGAAGTCGTGGCACAGCCCGCCGTAGATTTTCTTGACCTCGTCGTTCTCCTTGCAGACCTGTTGCACCAGCTCAAGCGCTTGCTGCATCGCCCTCTGCGACTCGGTACGGGTCATGGCTGCATCACCACCCTGCAGATTCCGCGTCCGATGGTTGCGTCGCCGCCGATTTGAATCAGACCGACTTCCTGCAATTTGCTCAGCGACGCCGAATCGGACGCACTCACAACGAACCCGTAGAATATTGCCTCGGCGGGTACTGTCTCCTCGTACCATAAACCGCCCTGAGCAACGGTCTTCACATCGTCTTCCAAGCGTACACGCGCGATAATCTCGGTCGCCGTCTCGCTGAGAAAGCTGAAGGTCTCGTTGGAGACTATCGCGAAACGCTTGATAAAAGTATTACGCTCACCTTCGGGAAACACCCAACCTGCAATTGTCTGCGCAATCTTATGCGCGCTATCTGTAAGACCTGAGTTGCCGCGCAGATCGATATCTTCCAAAAAGACCTGATGTTGATGACAAATCTGTGTTTCGTGGGGTGCTGCGACCTCCAAAGGGGGCACCTCGATATCGAAATCGGTGATTTCTTTCGTGCCCAGCGCGTTTGCCGTGCGCTGCAAGCGACTGAGGATTAGAGGGCAGGTGACATAGGCGAACACGCCGTAGAAGCTGCGCACGGGCAAGCAGAGGATTCGCAAGTCGGTGAACATCCAGCTACCTGCCGACTCGGTTGTGCCGAACGCTGGAGACACATCGGGATTGTTGGAGTAGTGGTCGCGTAGCACGCCTTTGAACGCGGAGGCGGGCACAATCGGGAAGCCGGTCGCCTTTTCGCGGGCGATAGGTAGGTCGACATTCGCCACCGCTTGCCCTGTGCCGACATGCAGCGGCGTCAGCGCGTGCAGGAATATCAGTTTTGTCTCCTTCATCATAGACCTCCTTGAGGTGGATTCCACACGCCCCAGAGCGCAAGTCCAAAGCCTGCCTCGCGATCGCTGTTATCGGGGCCTCCGGTTTGTTCTATGCGGTCGCTGACAGACATTAGCCAGCCTTCGGTGGTCAACGGGGTTGCGCCGCCGTCGACCACTTCGAAGAAGTAGACGGAGCCAGCGGGCGCGCACCAGCGCACGGGCTTTGGTCCGTAGCAGTCGATGCGCAGGTTCCATCCGCTCACTGCAACGCGGCGGGGCACGGCGGCGGCGACCAGGCGCAGGGCGATGCCGTTCAGCCCTGGCGGTGTACCGATAAGGTGGGGCGTGCCGCCGCCGTTCTCCTTGCGGACCCAGCCCGGCATCCAGCCATGGGTGAAGATGGCGGGCGTTGCGAGGTACATCCGCACATAGCGGGCGTTCTGTAGCGCGCGCTGTAGCGGTTCGGGGCACTCCAGCCAGCGGTCATACGGCTCCACATATGCCATTCGCCGCTCGCCGCCCAGCGCGCCCACGCCCGCAATTTGACTATCGGTCTGCACCTGCGCGACGAGGCTCCACTCTGAGAGGGTCAGCCTGTCCTCGCGCGCCTGCAAGCTTTCGTAGGTGCGGTACTCGACCGTGTAGAGCTTGCCCTCGTCGGCAGTGCCTGTGTGGGGGTCGATGCCCACATGGGTACGGCGGTCGACTTCGGGTAGTGCGATGCGCGTTAGGCGGTCGGGCGTATTGCCCAGCAGCCACGCCTGCAACTCTTCCCACCGCCAGAAGGCATAGCCAGACGCTGGTTTCTCGTTGGTAGGAGCGACTAAGGGGCGCAATCCGGGGTGATATTCGGGCAGGTCGCATCCCTCGCCGTCGCGCAGCGTTTCGGGCAGGAGCCGCCGCACGCGCGGCGGGTCGCCCTCCGCTCCGCCGGGAAGCACGAGCGCGTCGGCGGGGGCGGGTAGCACAAACTCTTCATCGAGCATCGGCAGCGGTCCGCGCACTGCAGGCTCCCAGCTGACGCCTTCGCGCGCGATCTCTTCCCAGTTCAGCCCCTTGCGTTCGCCTATCAGCGTGCGCAGGAACCCTGCAATCGTGTTCGGCATCGGGATAGGTAGGCTCCGCGCGGTCAGCGCGCCCGACTCGGCAGCGAACGGACGCCCGTCACGAAACAGCAAACTATCCAACGCGCGAATGCGCACTGTCTTCCAGCTCATCGTCGCGTCTCCTTCGGTTTGTAGGAGGCTAAAAATCGGGCGATTAGTAACATCTCAGCGAACTCGTCCAGCGCATCGACCGAGTGGATCCATTCGGGAATCGCGAGCGTCTCATCGGGCTTCTGCTTACGCTTGAGGACGCGCGCTGCTTCCGCCCGTAGCACCTCGACGGGCGGGTTGATTGCGCGGTACTCCTGCGCCAGCTGGCGAAGCTCGTAGGGGAGCTTGTCTGCCAACCCGCGATGGAAGGCGTTTATCCACTGTCCCCACTCGGGGTAGCGGCTCCAGGGCGCGCTGTAGCAGTTTCTGCCGCCGCTGCGGGGTTGACGGATGACGGCAAGCGCATCGCGTGTGCGCTTTGCCTGCTGCTCCGCCTCGCGCGCCCAGCCGATGGCGACCTGCAGGTTCTCCATCGCGTGGACAATAGCAATTCCTGCAGAGAGCGTCGCCGTGCTTCCGTTGGGCATTACATCTGCGAGGGTCTGCGCGAACTTTTGGCGCAGCTCATAAGCGCACTTCAATGCACAGTTAGTGGGTAGCAACGCCAGCACATCGTCGCCCCCGCAGTAGACTAAGTGCCCTTGATGGCTCTCCACGATAGTTTTCGCCTGCTCAGCAAAGCGCGCTACTTTATCCGAGAAACTACGATGCAGTTCTGGCGTTTGCAGCTGGTTCAGCGTCGCGCCCATGCGGTCGCCGTCAGCGACAAGGATGGCGTAGTAAGAGAGGGACTCTTGCGGAATGCCACGCTCGTGCAGATCGCGCCGAAGGTTGCTGGCGCACTGCTCGATATCGGCGTAGTCTGCGTCGCTGAGGTTCGCCCCCTGCGGTCGCCAGTTCCTTTGGAACAGCAGGTCGCCAAAGTGATAATCTTCCAGTCGGTCTAGCCATCTCAGCAAGGTATCGTAGTCGTGCAGCGCTTCTTGAGGGAGGATGGACTCAATGGCTCGGGCTGCGATTTTGTCTGTGGAGGGAACATCGCGTTGTCCGAGTGCGCGCTTAATGAGCGAGATAGCGTCTAAGGTTTCGCGTGGCTTGAGGCGCAGATTAGAGGCTTTTTGTGCTGCATCGGGCGCACTGAAGCCTTCCCCATGCTTCTCGGTATAGAACACGCTATCCATCGAGGGGTCTAATGGGCTTTTGGGATGCCGAGGATACTTGTGTGGCTGTTGGAAGTTGCGTAGGGCTTTTCGACCTGCCATGATGCGCTCCAATCGCTCGCGCGCCGCGGAATAGGGCACCCCCTCCAGTGGCACCCACGCCGCGTAGAACTCCAGAAAGTTCTCCAGTTGCCAGTTCACTAACTTTGTGTCGATGAGTTGCTGCACTTTGGGATCCATCTGCCTGTAGGCTTTCTCCCACTGGTCGCGTAGGTGTTCCAGCGCGGCATCTTTGGCGATTGGGGCGATTTCGTGCGGCTTGCCCTCGACGATGCAGAGCAGCTTGTTCGGCGCGGTCGTGCACGAGTCTGCTGGGAAGATAAGCGTCGCCCCCCGTCCTTTCAGAGTTCGGGCAACAGCCTGCGCTATCTCGACGAGCAATCTTGAGCCAGCAGTGAGGTCTGCCGTGCGCCGCGCTGCCGCGATGAACTCCTGCACTGGACCGATGGCAATCCCCATGAGATATTTCATGACTGCCTCCCGACCGTGCAAACACTTACCTTGTTGACAAAGTGTTGCTGCGCTGCCTTGACGACCGCCTCTAACACGGAGTTTGCGCCCAGAGCCGCCAACACCTGGTCGTCTTTGGAGGGCGGCTCGAGAGTGTAGAATTTGCTGTCGATTTTTATCTTTGTAGGCAGTGGCGTCTTCAGCACGGCGATGAGACCGCCAATACTACGGTCGGCGAACGCGACAGGTTTGAGGATCACAGGCGACGCCATCCGCCCGCTCTCGGCAGGTTCCAGCGTCTCGTGGAAGTTAGCTCCCGTGAGCTTTTGGTAGACGATAGGCAACCCCAAGTAAGGTTTCGCCAATCGAAGCGTGCTCTCCGACCCAGAAAGCTGGCAGAGTACCTTACGGTAGTCGCCCCATTTACCACCCTTCATCGGTTGGTAATTTTCGTTGAAGTGTCCTTTGCGGAATCGCGCCCAGAATCTGCCCAGTTCGCCCCATACTTGTAAGGGATCATCCGATGTCTTGACGAAGAGGTATCGTGCGCCGAACAGTGAGGGCATCGCGTCAGGTCCTTCGGGAATATCGGGTAGCAGGTTGCTAAACCACTGTTGCCTTTGTTCGGGGTCAGCGGGTGGCAACCACTGTTGAGCGTGTGCGCCTATTGGTTGTAGTGCGCCGCAGCCTCGTCGTGTGCGTGCGCCCACGCCCCCGAAAGTAATCCACGCTTTGAGCGCGTTCTTGACCGATTGTTTCTCCGCTGCGCTCAGTGAGGCGTCTAAGACGAGTTTCAGGCGGAACTTGACGCCAGTGAGCCCATAAGCGGCGGGCGTGTTGCCTTGCCCTCTGAAGGGGAATAGGAAATAGCCGTGCAGGGGTCCATCCTTCGGCTTCGATTCTGGCGCGATGTCTTCGTAGGGGGTTATCTTGCCTTGATTGGTCACTTCCACCTGTATCGACGCTTTGCCAGCAGACGCCTCACCTTGCCCCGCTGCGCCGCCCCAGAGGTTCGCTTCAGCGTGATAGAGCAATTGGGGGTTGGTGTATTGTGCCCCTGCCGTCGCCCGCCACCAGAAGCGCAGATGTCCGCGTATCGCCGCGGGGCGTATCAGCAGCACACGGTCTACTTCGCGCGTTTGGTAGCCCCCGCCGAACATTGGCGTTATCAGTTCCAGCTCCAGTTCGAGCGTCTCTCGTTTCGCAGGCTCCTGCCACTCAGGCGCATCGATAATGCTCCGCCGCATAAGCACCTCCGATGTTCACGATAAGATTCACGCTCCTTTCGGAGTTTCCTGCCATTTTTT
>JARJMV020000326.1 GCA_029335935.2 bacterium | reverse complement strand
GGCGGTGGTTCAGGCAATTTCCTCGCGTACACGAACAACTTCGGTTTCACGGGCACATCGCTCGCAAAGCGGTAATGTATACTTGGCAGGCGGCATAGGAGTGGGTGGAGCAGCCAGCGAGGCAGCCTTCTGGAACCCCTTCTTGGAGGTGCTGGTCTACTACCAGAATCAAGGTTTGTATGCTGTGTACGTGCCCGAACCTGCCAGCATGGTAGCGCTGGGCGCGGGATTAGCAGGGTTGCTCGGGCTGCGCCGTCGCAAGCAGTGATTGTTCTCCTCTCCCCGCAGTGCGGGGAGAGGAGATATGAGCACCGTCAGTAGTTCTCGGTGCGTAGCGGGTCGTACCAGTCGCGTGTGGGCGGTTGCCCCGGCGTTTGTTGCCAGGTTTGCTCGAACTTGTGCCACTTGGCGTGTCCGTCAGTGAACACATAGTTGGCGCCGCCGCTGTGTCGGGTGATTGCCAGCGTGGTCGGTATGCCGCGTTGTACGTCCCACAAGCGGTCGTTCCACATGCTGTCGACCACTCGCGGCGGGTTGCCCCAGTACATCGGCATAAAGTGGTCGCCGCGTATGAGCATGTTGGGATACTTGCTGTTGCGCTCCGCCAGCTCCGCCACGAACACACACTCAGCAGGGCGTTGGATGGCCGCGAGCGCCACAGGACGCGGGGCAGTCGGCGAGCCATGCGGTGGATGGAACGGGTCGAAGTAGGCGTTGAAGCCATACGAGGTCAGGCGCGGGTTCTGAGTGTCGTTCCACGCAGGGCTGCCATCCGACGGACAGCGGCGCAGCAGCTCGTTCTTCACATATGGCTGAATCTGCTCAATCCAGCTGATGCCCGGTGTGCCCATCATCCGCACGGTAGGCAGTACCTCATCGTAGTCCTGCGTGTACATTTGTACGGCGATGCCCATCTGTCGGCAGTTGGACAAACACTGAGTCTGACGCGCCTTCTCGCGCGCCTGTGCAAACACAGGGAACAAAATCGCCGCCAAGATGGCGATTATCGCGATTACGACCAATAGCTCAATCAGCGTAAAGCCGTTGCGTTTCATATGCATATGCCTCCTTTAGACTGTCTGTGGCTTGGACTTTCTTGTCCAAGCGTTGTTGCACGGACAGGAATGTCCGTGCTACGAATGGCGCGTTTAGGCACGGACAGGAATGTCCGTGCTACAGGGTGTCTATCGGCACATCAGATTAGCCCAGTCGGAAGGAGGAGCGAGGAGGTGGACTGCGTGGAACGAGCGTTTGTGAGACCCATCGAGGCGAGACTCGGTGGATGATTACGAACATATAGCGTGGCGCGGCAATCGCGAGCGGCGGGGTGAAAATCACGCGTGGCAGAACCGTTAGCGCAAGTTGCTCCTGCTCGGCACGGTCGCAGTGGCTGCGTGCAATCGCCTGCTCCAGCGGCGTGCGCGCCTTAGCGCAGCAGCAGTTCGCGCCGCCTGCGCAGTCACGGCATTGGCACACTGCTACATCACAGCGCGACTTGGAGAACGCCACGCGCCATCCAACAGCAGGCGTCTGACCCAGCAGCAGCGCACACCAAACTATCCATAGCCAGCCGCGCACACCATGATTATACCCAACCGACTCAACGATTCCAATCGCTGAATGTGTAGGCAAGGTACACTATGGTCATGATGAGAGTCGGCGTCGTCGGTTGCGGAAGCATCAGTAATGTCTACCTACGGGTCGCGCAGCAGTTTGACGAGATTGAAGTGTTCGCCGTCGCAGATGCGATACCTGAACTTGCTCGCGAGCGTGCGCAGCAGTTTGGGGTACCCCATGTGCTGAGTACGGAGGAGCTGCTGAATCACCCTGAGGTTGAAATCGTGCTGAACCTGACGCCCCCGAAAGCGCACGCGCCGCTCAACAAAGCCGCGCTGCTGGCGGGCAAGCATGTCTACTGCGAGAAGCCGTTCGGCGTGAACCGCGCGGAGGCGCAAGAGGTGTTGCAACTCGCAGCGCAGCAGGGCCTCTATATCGGCTGCGCACCCGATACCGTGCTGGGTGCAGGCATTCAGACCTGCCTGAAACTCATCCAAGACGGCGCGATTGGCGAACCCGTCGGCGCAGGCGCGTTCATGCTGTGCCCCGGCCACGAATCGTGGCATCCGAACCCAGAGTTCTACTACGAAATCGGCGGTGGTCCGATGCTGGATATGGGTCCCTACTACCTCACGGCGTTAGTCACGCTGTTGGGAACGGTTCGGCGCGTGGCGGGCATCAGCCGAATCACGCGCCCCACACGCACCATCACCAGCGAAGCCAAGTACGGCAAGGTTATCCAAGTGGAGACGCCCACCCACATCGCAGGCGCGATGGAGTTCGCCAACGGCGCGATTGCGACGGTAGTCATGTCGTTTGATGTGCATGCGCATCGGTTGCCCTGTATCGAGGTCTATGGTGCGGAGGGTACCTTGGGCGTTCCCGACCCGAACGGTTTTGGCGGCCCCGTGTGGCTGCGCAGGGCAGGCGAGCGCGAGTGGCGCGAAATGCCCCTCACCCACCCCTACGCCGAGCAGTACCGCAGCTTGGGCTTGGCGGAGATGATTCAAGCCATCCAACAGGGGCGTCCGAACCGCTTGAACGGCGACCTTGCCTACCATGTGCTGGACGCGATGCTGGCGTTCAACGACTCGTCGGAATCGGAACGACACATCGAGTTGGAGAGCAGTTGCACGCCGCCTGCGCTCATGCCCACAGAGGGTCTATAGTGGCGCCGCTGCCGACTCGCGCTTACCCGCGAAAATATCGCGAATAATCTCGTCCACATCCACCTCCTCGATGGTGATGTCGTGGATGGGCAACGCTTGCAACGCCTCGCTGGCGACTCGGCTGACCTGCTCGCGCGGAGTTTCCAATACGGCCTCCAGCCCCTCCGCACGCACCACGCGCCCGAAGCGGCTCAACGCCTCCACAGGCACTGGACGCTCGAACTTCAGATGCAACGCCTTGCTGGGGCTGTACCGTTCCACTAATGCGCGCAGGGTGTCGTCGAAAATCAGCTGCCCGTGATGGATAATCAGCACGCGCTGCGCCAGCTCCTGCACATCTTGCATATAGTGGCTCGTGAGCAGGATAGTTGTGCGCTCGCGGCGGTTATACTCTTTCAGAAACTCGCGAATGCGCTTCTGCGACACCACATCGAGTCCAATCGTCGGCTCATCGAGGTACAGCACGCGCGGGCGATGCAAAAGCGCCGCGAGCAACTCGCATTTCATGCGCTCGCCCAGCGACAGCCGACGCACTTGCGTATGCAACACATGCTTAATCTCCAGCATCTCGGCGAGTTCGTGGACGCGCCGCTCGAACGCCGAGTCGGGCACTTCGTAGAGGGCTTTGAGCAGTATATACGACTCATAGGGGGGTAGGTCCCACCAAAGCTGCATCTTTTGCCCCATCACCAAGGCGATTTGTCGTTGCATTTCGGGGCGTCGCTCCCACGGGATATAGCCCAGCACCTGCGCCGTGCCCGAGGTGGGGAAGATGATGCCTGAAAGCATCTTCAGCGTGGTGGTCTTGCCTGCGCCGTTCGGTCCGAGAAAGCCCACCAGCTCGCCCTCCTCGATGGTGAACGAGATGTCGCGCACGGCGTGGACCTCGTGCCGCTCGCGCCGAAACAGGCTCTTCACCGCGTTCCACAAGCCCGGCGGACGCTTGTAGGTATGATAGGTTTTCGAGAGGTGTTCCACAACAATCGCTGGCATACATGCATATTATAGCCGATAGGAGACGATGCGCCCACGACGAGTTGCACGCCTGCGTCAGCGCGGGGAATGCGCTTCGGGTTCGCGTTGGGCTGCGTTTTGCCCTCGTCGCCCCAGTGCGCAACGGCGGTTATGTGCCTCCAGATGGTTTCCGAACCGTCTACTTTGGGGTAGACGCTGGTCTCTCGCGCGGCGCAAGTCGCTTGAGCATCTCGCGCAGCGATTGTACCATCGCCGCGCCAATCGCAGGGCTTACGGAAGTGGCTCGCTCCTCTTCGTAAATCTCCAAGTAATAGTCCGCTTCGCTCATGATGTAGCCCAGTTCGTCGTTCGCTAAGCCGAGCAGGAACACGGGGTCGCCATAGGGCGCAAGGAGCTGTTTGAGCAGTATACCGACATTTGCCATCGCCTCCCCGGGTATGGTAAAGAAGATAGCGTTGCCCAATCGTATCAGGTGCGATTCTGTGGTGAGCGCATCACCGCGCAGGGAGGCTCCCGCTGGTATGACGCCAGCCGCCAGCGCCAGTTGGAACCCCTCGTTCTCCAGCTTCACGCTGTAGGTCGTCTCAAGGTGTTCGAGACGGATTGTGTCGGTGAAGACGGCGTTTGCGAGGGCGTCCAGCGCCGCCTGCGCGAGGGCGGTTCCGTAGCGTTCGGCGCGCGCCCAGTCGCGTCCCTGGGGCGCGGTCGAGTCAGCGCTCGGCAAAGCCCAGATAGGACCGCCCAGCGCGCCGTTCGCGAACAGCGCCACGCCGCCAACACGCGACTCTACCACCCGATAATACCAATGGCAAAAGTCAGCAGTGATTTGGTCATTATCCAGCACCAAGGGATGACACGCGAAATTCATAAGAGTCGCTATCGCCTTTCCATCAGCCTTGCTGCGGAGCTGCATCACAGTCGCTTCTGTATCCAAGATTTCTCGGATGCGGTGATTGTAGGCGACGCCTTCGACCTTGGTTTTGGCGAATCCTATCGTCGCGGGCTGCAGCGCTTGCGCAGCTTCATCGATGGTGCGCGCTGCCGTGTCGATGACGAAGTTCACATACTCGGCATCGCGCCCCGATTGGAGCGGCGTCGGTCCCCACAGTCCAATCATGTCGGGCGCGGAGTGCCCATGCGTGCAAAGTACCATCACACGACTGGGCGGCACTGTGCGAACCCGTTGACGGATTTTCTGCACATCGTCGCGTAGCAACCCTATCAGGTCGCAGACGACGATAGCGAGCCGTTCCTGATCCACTTGAACCACGAGCGCACGCGCCCAGAGGTCGTCGTGGACGCCCCCTGCGCTAAGACGGTTCGGGGCGTGCCCTGCCAAGTACATCGGCTTGCTCGGCGTGATTTTGTTCGCCGCTGCGCCTGCTTGAACCGCTTGCATCCAGCCAAACTGCATCAGTATTGCGCTCCAGAACATTGTCACGAGACACCGAACCATACGATACTCCTGAATGTGGATAGTATTCTACCCTGTCGCATACGCTCCTACATAGTAGGGGACGCTGGCGCGCTCTGGATCTCTGGGAACCTTTGGGCGTGTTCAAGGGCGCGTGCAGGGGATTGAGGCAGGGGACGCCCGTTTTCCAGCCAGAGGGGGATTAGCTCCAGTTTCTGCACGCCTTGTGCGTCGATTTCCACTCGGAGCAGTGCGCCTTGACGGCTGAGCGCGGAGCGCGGCGTGTGGATGAAGTTGCCCACGCTATAAAACACATGCGCCCTACCGACGCGCTCGTAGGGCTGCACGACATGCGGATGATGCCCCACGATGAGTTGCACGCCCGCGTCGGCGAGCGCGCGCGCGATGCGCCTCTGTTTCGCGTTGGGCTCTGTTCTGCCTTCGTCGCCCCAGTGCGGGATTGCGATAATCACATCCGCGTTCTTGCGGGCTTCGGGCAAGCGCGGTAGGACATCGCTCAGGGTTGCGACGCCGGGCGTTCGCGCGCCTGCAGGGAACCCATGCGGCACAACTGCCGTGAAGCACACAATCGCCACACGCACACCGCCGAAATCCACATCCACAGGCGAGGCCGCCGCCTGACGGTTCGCGCCTGCGCCCGCCCACCACACACCCGCACGCCAGAGATGCTCAACCGTGTCCATTAGCGCTGTCCTGCCGTAGTCTACCGAGTGATTATTGCCCAGCGAGACCATCGAGACGCCTGCAAGCCGGAGGTGGTGCGCCAGTTCGAGCGGAGCGCGGAAAGTGTATTCCTTGTCCATCGGCGCGCCGCGCACGCTGATACAGCCCTCCATGTTCAGAACTGTCCAGTCTGCCCCGCGCAGCAGGTGTGCCGCGGGCTCGAACAGATAGCCGATGCCTCGCGCCTGAGCAATCTGGCTCACACCCTTCCCGAAGATGATGTCGCCGCCGAACAGGAGTTGCACACGCTCGCGCACCTAACCCTCCAACACACGCAGATACTGGTCGAGAATATGGCTCTCCTCGAACTGCTGGAGCCATTCGTCGGGCGCGTGGGGAATCCTGCCCTGTATCCCCTGCAGGATGGCGTCTGCCAGCGCATCCACATCGCCGACAGGAACCAACGCACCATACTTGCCATCGGCTAAAATCTCGCGCGGACCGCTGGGGCAGTCGGTGGCGACGACGGGGCAGCCGCACCCCATCGCCTGAATCAGCGCATTCGGCAATCCCTCATAGCGCGAGCTGAGTACGAACACGGACGCGCGACGCATGTAGCGGAACGGGTTCGGCTCGTAGCCGGGGAGCTGTACATCGTGCGCGACGCCCAACTGCTCGGCGAGTTGCTCCAGCTCGGCGCGTTGCTCGCCCTCGCCCAGAATGAGCAAGCGCGCATCCACCTGTTGACGCACGCGCGCGAAGGCACGCAGCAGCGTCGGGAAATCTTTTGGAGCGGTCAGCCGCCCCACCGCCAGCACGACAGGGGGCGCGCCCTCTATAAACCATGGGTGTTCGACGGTCGCCTCGCGCTGTCGGAGCAGTTCCTGCGTGACGACGGGATTGTAGATGCAGGGGACGCGCGTTTCGGGCAAGCGGGTGAGGCGCATAAGGTCCGCCTGCACGCCCCGTGAGACGGCGACGATGGCGTCGGCATCGCGGTACACGCGGGCAATCAGCGCAGGCACAACCCGATCCTTGAGCTTGATCGCGCCGCCGAACTCGCGCGTGGGGGTACTTGCCTCACGCACGACCACGCGCGTTGGAACTCGCGCGAGGCGTTTCGCCAGAATCGCCACCAGATTGGGCTGGCTGAGCGTGCTGAGCAGGGCGTCGGGGCGTTCGCGGCGCAGGTAGCGTGCAAGCGGCAACGCCGTGCGCCAGATGCGATAAGTGCGCAAATCGACAATCCGCACAGCGGGGCTGAGTTCCTTGCGCAGGGCGCCCTCTGGTTTCATCAGAACGACTTGCACGCTGCGCCCACGCTCGGCGAAGCCATTCGCAAGGGTCACGAACACGCGCTCCGCGCCGCCTACCTCCAAGCTCACTGTGAACAGGGCGATACGCATCGCTACTGGCGCACGGCAATCACGCGAAAGCTACGCGCCCAACGCAGCGAGAGCGGGGTCAGGCGCATCAGCAGCGCGTTCGCGGCGCGCACAATCGGGTTGCCGCTCGCGCCGCCGAAGTAGGCATACGCCCGCGCACGGAAACCGAACCGCTCCATCCCGCGCGCCAGCTCCAGCGGATGGAATAGACGCTCAATCACCGCGCCTGAATAGGGGTTCACAGGGCACTGGTTCGGGTCATACAGCGCATTGGGCAGCTCATCGGTCTTCAAGTAATGCGCCACTGCTTGCAAAATCGCAGGGCGCGTCATTCGGCTGGTGCGCTGCGCCAGCGTCCGCACAATCTCTTGGGAGAGTTCGGGATACGCCTCGCGAATAATCTCCATTCGCTGCGCCACATACGGGTTCTTGACCATGTGCCCCCCGAACTCGCCTGGAGGACCATTCTCGAATCGTTGCCAGATTTGGCGGGTGTGCGCGACGAGTTGCGGGTTTGCGGCGTTATTGCCATCGGCGATAATCAGCACTCCCCCACGCCGCAGCCAGCGCGCCGCCCGCTCCAGAAACGCCTCCACCTGAGGGTAGTGCGAAATCGCCTCGTTGGAGAGAATCATATCAAATGTGGCAGGCGCGAACTCGACCTCTTCCAGCGAGGCGAGCTGCGCTTGTACGCCCTGCAGACCGAAATCGGCGATGAGGTTCTCAAAAGTGCGCAGGCGGCTCTCGCTGATGTCGAACCCAACGGCTTCCGCAGCGCCCATAAAGTGGAGTACGATGAGTTGCAGACCGACGCCGCAGCCAGCGTCTAACACGCGCTTGTCCTCAGGGTCAAAACGCGCCAGCCGACAGAGATCGTACACATAGCGCGTCTCTTGCTCGCAGCCGTGTTGCGAGCGCAGTTGGGGGTAATAACGCCACAGCTCCCCGTCGTAGCGTGCTTGGCGTTCGGGGCGCGCCGCCTGCTCAAACAGTGCGCAGACCCGCTGGCT
>JARJMV020000303.1 GCA_029335935.2 bacterium | reverse complement strand
ACGGAGGGCGACCTGCTCATGCCCCGCTTCAAGGTAGAGGGGTTCTACAATCTTCTGCCGCCGCTGAGCGCGCTGGGGATGGAGGTCGCATTTGATCCCAATCGCGCCGATTTCAGCCGTATCGCCGATGTGTCGCCCGAGCGGTTATTTCTCCAAAAAGCCGTTCAGAAGGCGGTTGTGGCGGTGGACGAGGCGGGCACGAAAGCCGCCGCTGCCACAGGGATTACCGTCGGCGTCACGGCTGCACCTTTGCAAAGCCAGCGGTTCCATCTCGTGGCTGATCGTCCGTTCCTGTTCGCGATAGTGCATCAACCGACGGGCGCGGTGCTGTTTATGGGGATTGTGCGCTCGCCGTGAGCCGTGCAAGGGGTGTCTGACCACCGTACACCTGCGCGCCCGTGTGGGTGAGGATTTCCACCGCGCGGGTGAAGATGAGCAGGTCTACCTGACTGCCGCGCTCAATAAACGATATCTTCTGCGCTGGTTGCACGCACTGACCCTCGCGAATGTAAGTGGTGATTTTGTTCACGAACTTGTCGGCAATCTCGACCATCGCGAGGCGCACGCGCTCGTTCTCCAAAAACACGGTCTGTCGCTCGTTCTCCAGATGGTAGCGCTTGCCCAGCAGGTCTACTGCGCGGCGCAGCCACGCCAAGCTCACATACTCCCACAAGTCCACCATCGGCAGGTTGGCGCGGGCAGGCGTGTAGACAATCTTACGCACCCTGCCTGCCATCGGCGCGTAGTTGTAATGCACATCGAGGGGACTCATGTAGACGCCAATCAGCCAGCCTTCAGACGACGCGCCGTCCCACTCGGCGCGAGTGATTTCAGTGATGGGGATAGCGCGCCCCAACTTCTCCGCGAACACTGTGCCGTCCGCGCTCACAGGGCGGATGTAGACCACTTTGCCGTCGCAGGGCGATAGGATGAGGTTCGGGTCAGACGGGGGCAAGCGTAGCGGGTCGCGATAGAACCAGACCTTCCGCAGGAACCAGTTCGCTCCAGCGACCGCCGCGCCTGCCCCCAGAGTCCACTTCAGCCAAGTTGGGATGCGCACAATCAGTTCGTGTCCGCCGCCGACACCGGCTTGCCCTGCTGCTGGGAGAGCGACTCCGCCTTCTTGGCGTAGGTCTCAGGGTCTTTCAGGAACTTGTTCTTGCAGCCGTTGCAGCAGGTGTAGTAGACCTTGTTATTGTAGGTGAAGCGCACGGCGGAGTCCAGTTGCAGCTCCTCGCCTGCCACGGGGCAAATTAGTTGGTCTGCAGGGGCGGCTTCCGTCTTCTTCTCGACAGGCTTGCCCTGCTGCTTGGAGAGCGACTCCGCTTTCTTGGCGTAGGTCTCAGGGTCTTTCAGGAAGGTCGCTTTGCAGCCGTTGCAGCTGACATAGTAGACCTTGTCGTTGTAGATGACCTGCACAGCGGTTTCGATCTTGAGTTCCTCGCCGCTGACGGGGCAGATGAGGCGGTCGGCAGTTTGCGCGGGCTTATCGCCGCAGCAGCTTTTGCCCTCCGCCTTCTCGTCGCCGCAACAGCTCTTACCCTCCGCCTTCTCGTCACCGCAACAGCTCTTACCCTCCGCCTTGTCGGAGTTGCAGTTGCCACAGCAGGATTTCTTCTCGGCAGGCTTCGCTGGCGCGGTGTTGCTTGTGGTGCGCGTGTTGGACGCCTGCTTCACATACTTTTGGGGGTTCTTGCGGAACTCCGCCAAGCAGTTCTGGCAGCTGAAGTAGTAGGTCTTGCCCTGATAGACCGTTCGGGGGGCGGCTTTGGTGTTGGTAATCACCTTGCCTGAGACGGGGCAGCGCACCTGCGGCTGTTTGGCGTTCGCTTGGCGCGTCTGCTGCGGCTTCTGCTGGGCGTTGTTCGTCTTGTTTGTCTGCACAAAGGCGATGGAGCTAAGCGTGAAGCTCATCGCGAACACTGCAAGTGCCAACCCAATTTTGCGCATAGATAGATGTCCTCCTATGGTTCGATTATACCCCACTATCCGACGAGTCCGCGCAAGGCGTCGAGGCTCTCGAATCCGTGTTGCTGGAGGTAGTTGTGGATGCCGTCGAGGATTTCCAGCGCGGTGGTGGGTTGCACATAGTTGGCGGTTCCAATCTGCACGGCGTGTGCGCCGAGCAGGATATATTCGAGGGCGTCGTCGGGTGTGCTGATGCCGCCGACGCCAATCAGCGGGGTGTTGGGCAGGGCTTGGCGCACGCGCCAGAAGTGGTACTGCGCGATGGGCTTAACGGCAGGTCCCGACAGCCCGCCCACCTTGCTGCTAAGTCGGAATCGGCGCGTTTGGGCGTCTACTGCCACGCCCAGCAGGGTATTGATGAGGCTGAGGGCGTCCGCGCCTGCGTCGACGGCGGCTTGTGCGACGGGCGTGAGGTCGCCCAAGTTCGGCGTGAGTTTGGCGATGAGAGGCAGGTCGGCGGCGCGGCGTACGGCGGCGACTACCTGCGCCGTTAGTTCCGCGCTGACGCCGAACTCCATACCCCCACGCGCTTGGTTGGGGCACGAGAGGTTCAACTCCAGCGCGGCGACGCCCTCCGCGCGGCTCACTTTCGCGGCGACCTGCACATACTCTTCCAGCGTCTCGCCTGCGACGCTGACGATAATCGGTACGCCGTACTCGCGCAGGCGGGGCAGCGTCTCCAGCAGGAAAGCGTCCACGCCGTCGTTTTGTAAGCCGATAGTGTTCAGCATGCCTGCGGGCGTCTCGGCGACGCGCGGCGGCGGGTTGCCCATGCGCGGCGCGAGCGTGAGGCTTTTGGTCACTATCGCGCCCAGCCGCGTGAGATCCACCAAGTCGCGATATTCCACGCCGTAGCCGAAAGTGCCTGCCGCCACCATCACAGGGTTCGGCAAGCGCAGCCTGCCCAGCGCGACCTGCAAGTTCACTGCCATACGACCTCCTCTGCCCAGAACACGGGTCCCTCCGCGCAGGCGCGCTTGTACCACACGCCTCCGTCGGGCGTGCGCACCGGTATCGCGCAGCCCAAGCACACGCCCACTCCGCAAGGCATCGGTGCGTCCAACGAAATCTGGCAGGGAACGCCGCGCGCGAGACAGATGTCTGCGGCGGTGCGCAACATCCGATTCGGACCGCAGGCGTACACTGCCGTCTCGAGGGGGTCGTCCAGCGCCTGCGCGAGCAGGTCGGTAACATAGCCCTGATAGCCCTGCGAGCCATCGTCGGTGGCGATGCGCACCTGCGCCCCCAGCGCGCGGAACTCGTCCAAACCGACCAGCATTTCGCTGCTCCGTGCACCTGCCAAGATGAGCAGATGCTCGTCGGGCGTTAGGGTGGGTGCGAGTCGCGCGGCGAAGAAGCACAGCGGCGGCGCGCCCACCCCGCCCGCCACCAATATATGCCGACGCGCCGCACGCACCGGCTGAAAATAGCTGCCCAGCGGTCCCAGGATCTGCACCGTTGAGCCGATGCGCTTCATCGCCAGGAGTTCGGTGAACGCGCTCTGCACCGAATAGAGGATGCTGAACACGCCCTTGTCGGGGTTCGCCCGCAGGATGCTGTAGGGGCGTCGCCATAGCGGCGCGTGCGTGCGCACAGCGCGCACCATCACGAACTGCCCCGGCGTCGCACGCTCGGCAATCGGCGGCGCATGCAAAATCAACTCATATAGGTTCGCCCCACGCCGCTGATGTTCCACCACCACTGCAGGCAACTCATAGCGACTCATCGACACAGAGTGTACCTGTTCACGGTATACTTGGCGTGTGAGTTGGCAAACGCCTGAGTATCGCCTGACAGCAGAGCGGTACGCGCCGCGCTTCGTAGTACTGAGCGGCGTGTGCCTGCTCATAGTACTGATGGCTTGGCTCGGCATCCTACTACGCGGGCTGCAACGCGAGCAGCACCCCAACGCGCTCAAAGACGCCGTAGAGACCTACCTGCGCAGTGGACAGTACGAGCTGGTGAACTGGCACCCCTGTAGCGACGAGGCGTTCGAGAGGGCACAACAGCGTGACCGCCTTATCATGCTTGAGGTGGGCGCGTATTGGTCGGGGCGATGTCAGCGTATCGGGCGCGAGGCGTTCTCCGATTCGGGCGTGGCAGATCTTGCGAATCGCGAGTTTGTTGCCGTCAAGGTGGACGCTGAGGCGATGCCGAAACTCGCGCGTTATGTGCGACAGTTGGCTCAGTTGATGGGCGCGCCTGCGCGATACCCCATAATCGCATGGTTCACGCCTGACGGTAAGCCCGTGCGCGCTGTCGCGCCCGACACACGCGCTGAACTCATGCGCCACATGGAAGAGCTCAGCCTGCTGTACCGCAACCGCCCCGAACAGATTCAACAGATGGCAGGACAGTTAGAGCAGGCGTGGAACGCGCGTTGGGCGCGCGCAGCGCGTCGTGCTGCTCCGAATCCAAACGCCGTCGCCGCCGACTTCCTGCGCGCCCTCACGCCCACGCTTGAGACGCCTGCGACGAATCTCAATCACTGGGAGGCGCTGCTTGCCCTCGCTGAGCGCGGCGACCTAAACGCGCAGAGCCTGCTAATCGCCCACCTCCAAACGCTGCGTCAAAGCCCCTTGTGGGATACGGAGCAACAGCTATTCCACGCGCTGGAGGACGGCGTCGACGCGGAGGGCAAGCCGACAGGAGGCAAACGGCTCATCGAACACGCCCGCCTGTTGAGCCTCTACAGCCGTGCGAGCCGTCTCGAACCCGAGCTGAGCCGCGCGGCGCACGAGTTAGCCGACGCGCTGCGCGTGCGCTTCTATCGCGGGCGACCGCCGAGCTTTATAGGCGCGTTGCCGCCCCCGAAACTGAGGATTGCCGTCGCGCAGAGTCGCGGACTCCCCCACAGCGACGCCATCCTATACACCGACGCGAACGCTTACACAGTCATCGCGCTGTGCGACTATGCGGAGACTTTCGGGCAGATTGACCCGCAGGCGTTGTGGGCGGGCGAGACGGCGCCGCGCGTGCTGGAGACGCTACGCGCCTTGCGCACCCTGCAGGGCGACCTGTTCCACAGCAGCGTGCGTCAGGCGCGCGACTGGCTGCCCGACCTTGCGCTCGCGGCGCGCGCTGCCCTGTGTGTGTATCGCCTCACAGGCAACCCCCGCGCCCGCGCCCTCGCCGAGCAGCTCCTCCGATACGCTTGGCGCAACTACGCCGACCCCACGGGGGGTATCTACGACATCGCGCGTAGCCGTCAGTGGGGCGCGCTGACGGCCGCGCCTGTGCGTGTCGCCGCCGACGACGCCCTGCCTGCCGACAACGCGCTGCTCGCGCTCGCCGCGCTTGAGTACGCCCAAGCCACGCGCGACTCGCGCTGGCGCGTCCGCGCTATGCAACTCGCCGAGATTCTCGCAGGCGAGTACGACCCTTCGCAGCCGCTGGCGTATGCAGGGTATATTCTACTAACGGCTCGAATCGACGCCGACGCGCCACCCCGCTCAGACTAATCCTCGGAGCAGGCGCAGCCGAACACAACGAACGATGCAACGAACGCTCTTAGGGCGCACGAATCGGTATGTCTATCCGATATGGGCGCGCGGCAACCTCAGCGGCTCAGGCTCGGCGGAGGAGCGCGCCGAACGACTGATGGACGCGCTGCTGCAATCGCCCATCGAAACGCTGGACATCACCCCCGCGCCTGCGCTGTGGGGGCGGTTCCTGCGCGAGGTCGCCCACGCGCTCCAAGTCGCTGTCGCCTCGCCTATCAACCTGCTGCTGCAAGCCTCCGACGCGCGTGTGGCGGCGAACTTGGTGCAGTCGCACCTGATAGAGACGCTCTGCGCGGTCGGGCGTGAGCGCGTCGATTACTATTTCCTCAGTTTGCACGAGTTGCCCAGTGAGTCGCAGCTCAGCGGCGCGTTGGAAGCGTTGGAGTTGGCGCGTCAGGAGGGTCAAATCGGCGCGGTGGGGCTGGCGGCGTGGGGCGACCCGCTGGCGATGTTGGCCTTGTGGCGTGCGCACGACGCCTTCGAGGTCGCGCTACTGCCTCGCGAGCCGAACGCGCTGCAGACGCTGCTGCCCGAAGCGCGCGCCCGACGCACAGGGATTATCGTCCACGCCGACGCCCCCGACGAGGCGTTCCAACACGGCGCGCAGGTCGCACTGCTACCTGCCTCGCTCGCAGTGGAACACTTACGCAAAGCGAACGAGTAGCTACCCACTACCCCAGAAGCGGCGGTCGATGCTACGGTACTGCACTGCCTCCGCGAGGTGGGGCAGTTGGATGGTCGTTGCGCCTTCCAAGTCGGCGATGGTTCGGGCAATCTTCATAATCCTATCATACGCGCGTGCGCTCAGCCCCAGTCGCTGCACGGCGGTGCGCAGGTAGCTACGAGCGTCCTCGCCAATTGGGCAGTGTTCGCGCACGAGTTTCGCGCTCATCTGCGCGTTGCACACGACGCCGTAGGGTTGCAGTCGCTCCAATTGGCGCAGTCGGGCGCGCACGACCCGTTCCCGTATTGCCGCCGAGGACTCGCCCGCGTGAAGCGTGAGCAGCTCCTCCTGACGCAAGCGCGGCACCTCCAGGTGGATATCGATGCGATCCAGCAGCGGACCCGAAATGCGCTGCAGGTACTTGCGTATCATCGTGGGGTTGCACTGGCACTGTTGGTGCGTGTCGCCGTAGAATCCGCAAGGGCATGGGTTCATCGCGGCGACGAGCATACAGCGCGCGGGGAACTGCACCGCCGCTTGCACGCGCGAGACCGACACCACGCCATCTTCGAGAGGTTGGCGCATCGCCTCCAGCACATCGCGCTTGAACTCTGGCAGCTCGTCCAGAAACAGCACGCCGTTGTGCGCCAGCGAGATTTCACCGGGGCGCGGAACGCTGCCCCCGCCCACCAGCGCGGCGTAGGAGGTGGTGTGGTGGGGCGAGCGGAACGGGCGCGTGGTCATCAGCCCCGTTTTCGGGGGGAGCATGCCCGCGGCGCTGTAGAGCCGTGTGGTCTCCAACGCCTCGTCCAGCGTCATCGGCGGTAGAATCGTCGGCAGCCGACGCGCCAACATCGTCTTGCCCGACCCGGGCGGACCAATCAGCAGCACATTATGCCCGCCTGCTGCGGCTATCTCCAACGCGCGTTTCGCCTGCTCCTGACCCTTAATCTCCGAGAAATCCACCTCGTACTCGGCGGGCTGGCTCAGGAGCGCGTTCACATCCACGCGCGTGGGGGGCTTGTGGTCAGGGTGAATGAGCAGCTGCACCGCGTCGAGCAGCGACTCCACGCCGTACACCGCCACGCCACCGACCACAGCGGCTTCTGCCGCGTTTGCTTGGGGCACAATCAGCCGTTTTTTGCCCGTCTCGCGCGCGTGGATTGCTATCGAGAGTACGCCGTTCACGGGACGCACGCCCCCGTCCAGCGACAACTCGCCCACAATCAGCGTGTTCTCCAACGCCTCCAACGGCACTTGCTCAGACACCGCCAAGATGCCTACCGCCATCGGCAAATCGTAGGCGGGTCCCTCCTTGCGCACATCGGCGGGCGCGAGGTTCACCGTGAGTTTCAACAGCGGGAAATATAGCCCCGAATTGCGGATCGCTGTGCGCACACGGTCGCGCGACTCCTGGACAGCCGTGTCGGGCAGTCCGACCAGCGTCCAGTACGGGGTACCCTGTTGCAAATCCACCTCCACCTGCACCGTGAACGCCTCGATGCCGTGCAGCGCGGCGCTCTCCAATCGCGCGAACATAGGAATAGTATATAACGCGCCCGTGAGAATTCCTACGAATCTGCGCCCCAACAGCGGCGGATTGCGTGTAAGATACGGGTACACTTTACAGGAACCTACCGACGCGCCAGTCGTCGAAAATCTTGCACGGAGGAGATTATGAAACGGAAACTGCATAACCGATGGGTCTTTCTTGCGCTGATCGCGCTGGTTGTAGGCGTTTCGGGTTGCGGGGGCGGCGGCGGCAGCGCGACGCCAACGCCGACGAACCCTGTCGCTCTCGAGATTCGCAACGCGCTGTGGGTTGCTTTCCAAGATGGCGCGAATGGCACTTGGAGTACGCTCTCGTCCTCCAGCGGGTTCAACGGAACAGTGAATGTCACCGCCGCCGACGGACGCTACTCGGTGGCTTATGTGTGCGGCGGCGACAAGCCGACGGTGAACATCGTGCATGCCACACGCGCCGAGCTGCCCCAGCTTGCCGCAACCTGCGGAGCAACCTCCAACACCATCCAAGTGGACGGTACAGTGCAAGGCTTGAACGGCAATCAGGCAATCGTAGCGATTGGCGAATCGGTTATGGTGACAGTAGGCAACTACACCCTGCCGAGCGTCGCACCTGGCAGCTATGATGTGATTGCCGTGCGCATCGCGGGCAATACCCCCAACCGCGTCTGGCTCCAGCGCAACCGCACCTTCAACACTTCCACCACCTACAACATCGATTTCAATCAGTCCGACGGTACAGTAGTGCGCGTGTTCGATGTGAACAGCGGCGCGGTGAGCGTGTCAGGAATAGACTCGGGCGCGAACGAGACCGTCACAGGGCAGATACTCTTCCTCTCGGGCACACGCGCCAGTATCGTTGGTGCGGGCAGTGCGAACACGGACGGCGCGTTCCTGAACTATCCCATCATTCCCAGCAGCGTGCTGAACGCAGGCGAGGGGTTCCGTGTCATAATCTTCACTACAGAGCGCGGCGTGGAAGAGGTATTGGCCACTTTGCCCAACAGTCTCAACTACAACCTGCCTGCGCCGTTTTCAACCGCCACCTTCCTGACCAATCCATCAGGGCCCGTTACCATTAGTGCAACGAACCTTGCTTACTCGGATTCGCCTGTGCGCGGCTATCAGATGAGCCTTTTCGGGGATGGTCAACCCATCCGCTACGAAATCTTTTTCTCAACGGCTTGGCTGAGCGGCGCGTCATCCTACACCACGCCTGTGCTGTCCAACTTGGCAGGCTGGAACAGCAGCTGGTCGCTCCAGCGCGGCGCGTCGGTTAATGCGGATTTGCGCGTGTTGGTTAGCCCCAGCGCCACGAGCGAAGTGCTGCGCGCGATTCAGGCGGGCAATCCGCCGATAGGGTTCCAACTGCGCTACGCCACCCGCAAGGGCACAGTGAACCCCTAACCCTATTATATCACCCCCCTCCTTGAGGCGCTTCCGACGCAGGGAGGGGGGGCAGCCCCACATCAGCCGCCCAACCAAGGATGGCGTTGCACTCCAGCGCGACAATCGCTACACCCCTCCCCAACGCTTGCAAAATCAGGCGACTGTGTGGGGTATACTTTTAATTCGCATATTCAGGAGGTGTTCGAACTTGGAGCGGGTTTCTATTTTTGTTGACGGCGCAAATATGTATTATGCCCAGAAGCGGCTGGGATGGTTCATCGACTATCGCAAGCTGCTGTGCTACTTTCGCTCGACTTTAGGGATGAAGGTTGCTGACGCCTACTACTACACGGCGGTTGACCCCAACGCGAAGGGGCGCGACGCCACTTTTCACGACTACCTGCTGCATTCAGGGTATGTGTTGCGCACGCGACCTTTGAAAGGCTGTTGCGGCAGCGAACGCGAGGAGCTGCCGTGGGAACGCATCGAGCTCGCGGTGGATATCGTGATGGACGCGCTGCTCACCTTAGACCACTTTGATGTGTGCGTTATCCTGAGCGGCGACGGCAACTTCGAACGGTTGGTGGAGACCCTCCGCGCGAAAGGCAAGAAGGTGATGGTGTTCGCCCACCCGGAGATGACCGCGCGCGAGCTGCGCATCGCCACTGGTCCCAACTTCCACGACCTGCGCGATGTGGAGCGGTTCATCGCCCGCACTGACCGCGCGCCCGAGCCGTGCCCCGACAAGACCGTCTACGGCGCGTCGCCCAGCGAAAGCCATGAGTGAGGACGCCCCCAAGTTCCGTTCAGGATTCGTGGCAGTGATTGGCAAGCCGAATGTCGGCAAAAGCACGCTCATCAACTATTTCGTGGGACGCAAAGTGAGCATCGTCTCGCCCCGACCGCAAACCACGCGCCGCCGCATTCTGGGGATTTTGAACCGCCCCGACGCGCAGGTGGTGTTCGTAGATACGCCCGGCATCCACAAGCCCAAATATAAGCTCGGCGAGCGGATGGTGGAAGCCGCCGTGGGCGCGCTGTCTGACGCCGACCTTGTGGTGTTCGTCGTCGACGCCTCCAAACAGCCCACCGCCGAAGACAAACACATCGCCAATCTGCTGCGCCAAGAAACCCGCGCGCCCATCGTGCTGGCGCTCAATAAGATGGACAAGCTGCCCCCCGAAAAAGTGAAGCCGAACACCGAAGCGTACTGGCAACTTGTACCCCACCACGCCGACTGGATGATGACCAACGCCCTCAAGGGGCACAACTGCGACAAGCTGCTCGATATCATCCTCAAGCATCTGCCTGAAGCGCCGCCCTACTTCCCCCAAGAGCAGATTACCGACCAGCCCGAACGGCTCTTCGCCGCCGAACTCATCCGTGAGAAGGCGCTGCTCAACACCTACCAAGAGGTGCCCCACGGCGTCGGCGTCGCTATCGAACGCTGGGAGGAGCGTCCCAACGGCGTGCTTTACATCGCCGCTGTCATCTATGTAGAGCGTGAGACGCACAAGGGCATCCTCATCGGCGAGGGCGGCAAAAAGCTCAAAACTGTCGGTCAGCGCGCGCGCGAGGAGTTGGAACTCTGGCTCGGACGCAAAATCTTCCTCGAACTGTGGGTGAAGGTGCGCGAGGACTGGCGCAACAACCCCACCTTCTTCCAGCGTATCGATAGTTAGCCGATCTCGAACGCCTCGATCGGTGTGTTGTCCACGCGGTAGGCTTCCACGCGCAACGCGCCGCGCACAGGCACATGCACTTTCAGATAGCAGTAGACCCGCTCGCGCTTGGCGGTCCACGGCGTCGGCTCGGGCGCAAGCTCGTACAGCGACACGCCGCCGCCCCCACAAGTCAGATACACCACGCCCGCGCCCTGCCGATAGCGATTGCCCGATTTCACCACCGCCTTCCCGTCGCGCATCGGGTACATCCGCTCGTACCCATGGTCATGCCCGTGTATCACCAAGTCCACCCGATAGCGGTCGAACAGCGGCTGGAATCGGCGTATCATGCCGCTATTGTTGCCCCGTCGCTGCGTGGAGCCATAAAGCGGATGGTGTGCGAACACGATGAGCCACCGAATGGTGCGGTCGGCGCGGGCGCGCTTGAGGGCATCTTCCACCCACTGGTACTGCGGCTCGCTCTCGCGCTCGTTGCTGTTGAACGCCACGAATCGGGCGTTGCTCACGGTGAAATCGTAATATTGCCCGCGATTGGGCATGGCAAAGCGCGTCTCGGCGGCGATATAGCCGATTCGCTGCTCGCCGATGCGCTCGTTCTCGTGGTTGCCGAAGCAGACCATCACCGGTATACGCGCCGCCAAGACCTCCAACTGCTCGAAGTAGGTGTCCCAAATTGGCTGTCGCCCGTTGGCGTAGGAGGTGTCGCCCGCGATGAAGTGGAACAAGGGGTTATGCGCGGCGACATTGCGCGTGTTCTGGCGGCTGAACGAGGTGGTGCCGTGGTCGGCGAAGGCGGTGAAGAGGAAATCTTGCAAGCCGCTCGGCGCGGTGCGAAAAGCGTAAGCGCGTGAGTAGCCGCCCCTCGCGCTGCCCACGCGGTAGTAGTAGCGCTGCGCGGGACGCAGGTCGCTCAACTGCGCGCGATAGATAACGCCTGTCTCGTAGGGGTAGGACACACGCTCGGCGGCGACGCGATTGCCCAGCTGGGGCGTCTCGCCGTACTCTACAACGGGGTCTTGCAGCGGTTGCTCGGTCTGCCAACTCACGCTCATCTGCGCGGTCGGGTTCGCCCCGAACGCAAGTCGCAACTGCTTCGGTTCCGTGCCCATAGCAGCTCTCCAGTTCGGCGCATACGGCGTCGCTCCTGCCCACTGAACAGGAAGCTTCCCCCACTCGTCGAACAAGGATTGTGATGAGACTGAGCGTTTTTACAAGCCTTTTGCTTGCGTGGAGCGTTGTGCAAGCGCAGGAGACGCTGAGTTTGGACGATGCGCTGCGGCTGACGCTCCAAAGCAACGGCATCGCCCGCGCTGCGCTTGCCGAGATCGACTCGGCGCAAGCCCGCCTGAACGCCGCCCGCGCGAGCCTCTATCCGAGCTTCGATGTCAGTAGCAGCACGACGCGCACGCGTATCGAGGGCGGCGGGGCGAGCCTCGACAGCACCCAACGCCAAAACGGGCTGGGACTGGAGTGGCTGCTGCTGGACAACGGGCAACGCGAGTTGCGCATCCGCCAAAGCTCCCGCACGGCAGAAGCCACGCGCCAGAACACACGCGACACGGTGCGCCGCCTGCTGCTGCAGACCGCGCGCGCCTACTACGAAGTGTTGCGTCGCCAAGAGCTCTTGCAGGTCGCCGATACCGCCGTGCGTCGCGCCAAGACCTTGCTGGAGGTCGCCAAAGCGCAGGCAGAGGTCGGAACCGCGCCCCAGAAGGATGTGCTGCAGGCGGAGGCGGACTTGGCGAACGCGCGCGTGCAACAAATCCAAGCCCGCAACGCGCTGCGCTTGGCTGAGACCGATTTGAAACGGCTCATCGGCTGGGACGCCGCGCAGCCGCTGCCGCGCCTCACGCCGCCCGACGCGCCGCCCGCGCTGACGCCTGAGCAGAGCCTCGACGCGCTGTGGCGACGCGCCCGCCTCCAACGCCCCGACCTGCGCAACGCCGAGCTGAGCGTGCAGGTGAGCCAACTCGGCGTGGACGCCGCGCGACTCAATAGCCTCCTGCGCTTGCAAATCAGCGCACGCGGTTTCCGCGAGGTGGCGCCGAACTCGCGCACGCAGGGCAGCCTCAGCATCGTTGCATCCTATCCTCTGTTTGACGGCGGCTTGACCCGCGCGAACCTGCGCGACGCGGAGGCAAGCTTGCAGAGCGCGCAGTTCCGACTGCTGCAAGCTGAGCGCGACGCCTACGCCGAAGTGGAGAGCGCACTGTTGAACTTACGCGAATCGGTAGAGCGTCGGCAAGCGTCTCGTGTCGCGGTCGCCGCTGCGCAACGCAACTTCGACGCCGCCCAAGAATCGCTGCGCGAGGGCGTCGGCACGATTGTGGAGGTCATCACCGCCCAACTCGCGCTGATTACCGCCGAGACGAACCTAGTGCAGGCGACCTACGACGCCGCTGTCGCCGAACTTCAACTGCGCGTGGCTATCGGCGACCGCCTGCCGCAAGAACCCTAAGCCCCTGCCCGTTTGGGGTGGGGGCTTTACGCCTCGCTTAGGGGGCGCAGGTAGGCGATTGTCTGACCGTACTGCACCGCCTGCCCCGATTCCACCGCCCAGCCCTCCAGCACGGCAGGCAACGGCGCGACCACCTCGTTTGGAATGCCCAGCACCTCGATGCTTGCCAGCGGCTGCCCGCGCTCGACCGCGCTGCCCACCTCGATAGGCGCGAGCGTGCAGTAGCCCACCATTTCCGAGCG
>JARJMV020000289.1 GCA_029335935.2 bacterium | reverse complement strand
GGAATGCACAAGCCACAGTAGCACGGACTTTCCTGTCCGTGCATTCAGCTTGGACAAGAATGTCCAAGCAACAGTAGCACGGACTTTCCTGTCCGTGCATTCAGCTTGGACAGGAATGCACAAGCCACAAGGGGTAATGCTGACGCCAGGAATGGCGTCGCGCCGCGACTGCGAATGCGTTTTATGGACCCGATTGCTTACCTATGTATCTGGAGCGCTGGGGATGAGGGCACAATTGAGGTACACTTACACTATGTGGTTTCAGATTTTGTGGCGGTTTCGCCGTCCGATTGGACGGGGCATCATGGTGGTGGGTGTCGCCGCGACGCTGTTGCTTATGTTCGGGTTGCTCACGCGCGAGTCGGGGCGCGAATGGCTGCTGGAGCGCGTGCGCGGGCTGACTGCGACCGTCTATCGCACGCAGTCCAGCCCGATTGTGATAGTGGAGCGTCTGCAAGCGATGCAACGGCTCGAAACCGCGCGGCAGACCACCACCCACGATATTGTGATCGAGGTGAGCAACGGTTTACCCGTCTGGTTAGCGGGCGAGCGGCTGCGCATGCGCGCCGTCGCTGAAGTCTCTGCGGGCGTCGATCTCGGCAAGCTCCGACCAGAACATGTGCAGGCGTCGGGCAAGCGCGTGCGGATAACCTTGCCTGAGCCGCAGATATTCGATATCATCGTGCGCGAGCAGGGCACGGAGGTGTATCATCGCGAGCGCGGCTGGCTGGTGTTCCGCCCCGACAAGGAGATAGAGCAGCGTGCGCGGCAACAGGCGTGGCTGGAGGCGCGTCAAGCGGCGATGCGCGGTGAACTGCTCAGCCGCGCCCGCGCCCAAGCCGCCGCCGAACTCCAGCGCCTGTTGCGCCTACTCGGATTCGAACACGCCCACATCGAGTGGCAAAACGCGCAACCGATTGCCCAAAACGCCCTGTAGCGCCCTTCCGCAAGGTACAATTCATCCGCTATGAGACAGGCGTTTATCCCGTCCGAGGCGGTCGCTACCCATGTGGAGCGCACCGAAGAGGGCACGATGATTATCAACATGGGTCCCCAGCACCCCAGCACACACGGCGTGCTGCGCGTGGTGTGCGAGCTGGAAGGCGAGCGCATCGTCAAAGCCGAGTGCGTAATCGGCTACCTCCACACTGGTATGGAAAAAGAAGCCGAGTACCTCACCTACCACAAGGCGCTCCCGATGACCGACCGTATGGACTATCTCTCGGCGAATAACAACAACTTGGCGTTCTCACTCTCTATCGAGAAGATACTGGGCGTGGAGATCCCGCCGCGCGGGCAGTACCTGCGCGTGATTTTAGCCGAGCTGTCGCGCCTTGCCAGCCACCTCGTGTGGATTGGCACGCACGCGATGGACTTGGGCGCGATGACCATCTTCTTCTATGCCTTCCGCGAGCGCGAGAAGATACTAGACCTGTTCGAGATGATGTCGGGCGTGCGCATGATGCCCAGCTGGATTTGCCCAGGCGGCTTGCGCGGGGATATGCCCGACGGCTTCGAAGACCGCCTGCGCCAACTGCTCAAGGAGCTGCCCAACGCCCTCGACGACATCGAGGGCATGCTGACGCAGAACCCCATCTGGCGCGAGCGCACGATGGGCATCGGCGTTCTCACCACCGAAGAGTGCTTCGCGCTGGGCGTCAGCGGACCCACCATCCGCGCCACAGGCTTCGCGTGGGATATCCGCAAGTCCAACCCCTACAGCGGCTACGAGCAGTTCGAGTTCAACATCCCCGTGGGCAAGCACGGCGATGTGTACGACCGCTACTTGGTGCGCATGGCGGAGATGCGCGAGAGCCTCAAAATCCTGCAGCAAGCAATCGACGGTCTGCCCAGCGGTCCGATCAACACCAGCGATTTGAAGGTCGTGCCGCCGCCTCGCGAGGCGATCGACAACTCGATGGAGTCGCTCATCCACTGGTTCAAGATTCACACGGAGGGCTTCCGCCCGCCTGTGGGCGAGGCGTATGTGCCTATTGAGTCGCCCAAGGGCGAGTTGGGTTTCTACTTCGTCAGCGACGGCACGAACCGCCCGTATCGGATGCACACCCGCGCGCCCAGCTTCATGAACCTGCAGGCGCTGGAGAAGATGGCGGTCGGACGCCTGATTGCCGACATGGTCGCGCTGATTGGCAGCATCGATATTGTGCTGGGCGAGATTGACCGTTGATTAGCCCCAGTGGTGAACGGGGAACCGCGCGGTCAGTTCGCGCACCTGCGCTCGCACCCGCATCCGCACGCGCTCGTCGTCGTATTGGCGCAGTGCATCGCCCATCAGCTGCGCGATGATGGGCATCTCCGCTTCGCGCATACCGCGCGTTGTGACGGCAGGCGTGCCCACGCGCAGTCCGCTGGTCACAAACGGCTTCTGCGGGTCGTAGGGGATCATGTTCTTGTTCGTGGTGATCGACACGCTGTCCAGCACCTGCTGCGCGACTTTGCCCGTGACCCCCATCGGCGTCAGGTCGATTAGGATTTTGTGGCTGTCGGTGCCGCCCGCCACCAGACGGAAGCCCTGCTCTTGGAGCGCACTTGCTAAGGCGCGCGCGTTCGCCTTCACCTGCGCTTGGTAAATCTTAAACTCAGGTTGTAGCGCCTCGTGGAAGCAGACCGCCTTGCCCGCAATCTGGTGCATCAACGGGCCGCCCTGTAAGCCCGGAAAGACCATCTTGTCTATCTGCGGAGCATACTCCCGCTTGCACAGGATGAGTCCGCCGCGCGGACCGCGTAGGGTTTTGTGCGTGGTGGTGGTGACGAAATCGGCGTAGGGTACAGGTGAGGGATATTCGCCCGCCGCCACCAGCCCTGCGTAGTGCGAAATATCCGCCATCAGATATGCGCCCACCTCGTCGGCGATTTGGCGCATCGCCGCCCAGTCAATCACGCGCGGGTAGACCGTCGCGCCGCCCACGATGAGCTTCGGGCGATGTTGCAGCGCCAACGCGCGCATCTGCTCGTAGTCGATCAACTCCGTATCACGCCGCACGCCGTAATGGGCTACCCGATACAGGATGCCCGAAAAGTTTACTGGGCTGCCGTGCGTGAGGTGCCCGCCCTGTGCGAGGTCAAGCGCCAGCATCGTATCGCCAGGCTGTAGAACGGCGAAGTAGACCGCCATGTTCGCGTTCGCGCCTGAGTGGGGTTGCACATTCGCGTGTTCCGCGCCAAAAAGCCGCTTCGCCCGTTCAATCGCGAGGTTCTCCACCTCGTCATAATACTCACAGCCGCCGTAGTAGCGTTTGCCAGGGTAGCCCTCGGCATACTTATCGGTCATGACGGAGCCGACCGCCTCGCGCACCGCACGGCTGGTGATGTTCTCGGAGGCAATCAGCTCCAAGTTCTGCTCTTGACGCTCGGTCTCTTTCTGGATAAGGGCGTACACTTCGGGGTCGACAGTCGCTAAGTCGGCTGTCCGTTGACGACGCACGATGTCCTGAAAATCGATAACGCTCATAGTAGGCTCCTTCGAAAAGATTGTACCTCAAGCGGCTGAGTTGGGGAGAAACGCTGACACAGATTGCGCAAAGCCCGCCATTTCGAGCGGCAGGCGTCGATAAGCTTCCGTTGCGATCTTCGCGCATTGCTCAAAGCAGGAATCGCCTGCCCTGCTCAGAAATCATTCTGCACGGAGGCGATTGCGATGACACCTGGCAAGTTTGCTATGCTGCGTAGGAAACTGCAGAAAGACCGAGATCTGAGCAAGATCATGACCTACTTCTTCGACCATTTCGCCGACCACCAGGAGTTTGTCCAAATGAGCGAACCCACTCGCCACGAGGAAGTGGAGATAATCCTTCCGATTGTGGTGCAAAGCATGTTCGTGCAGCAACGCACTGCTCTCAAGAACCTGATGCTGTTGCGTGTGCCTGACCAGCAGATGTTGCACGGCGGGTTCACGGCAGGCGGCGCGATGGGGTCGTTCTTCTACTTCGAGGATTTGGACATGGGGTTGGTCGGTCTGACGGGCGGTCCGCTGGGTGGGCAGTTGGTGACGGCGCGGTTTCGCGCGAAAACCCTCTCGCGCAAAAACGAAACGCTATAAGCAGTCCGCGAGCGTGGCGTTCGGACGGGCAGCGTGTAGGGCGCAGGCGTCAGCAGGTCGCCCAAGCGAGCGTGTGCGATGCTCGGAGCGTTGGGGCGCGGATAGAGCTATCCGCACCCC
>JARJMV020000271.1 GCA_029335935.2 bacterium | reverse complement strand
ACGCTGGAGCCGCCGCCTGCGCCTGCGCGTCCTGAGACGCTGGTGGAGCTGATTGCATCGCCTGAGGCGTTGGAGGGGTTCTTTGCGCGTGGGGCGGCGCGCGCGCCTGCCCAGGCGACTTTGCTGATGCATCTGCTGGAGCATCCGGAGGGCGCGCTCCCGCGCCGAACGCTGCTGCAAGCGACAGGCGCGGGCGTCGGCAGCCTGCGCAGTTTGGAGGAGCGCGGGCTGGTGCGCCTCGTGTCCGCCGATACGCCGCCTGCGCCCCCCGCTACGCCGCCGCCGATGCTAACGCCTCATCAAAGCGATGCGATAAACACTTTGCGACAGGCGTTGGAGCATGGGCGCTATCAGCCGTTTTTGCTGTTTGGCGTCACGGGCAGCGGCAAGACGGAGGTGTATCTGCGCGCTGCCGCTGAGTGCCTGCGCTTGGGGCGCACGGTGTTGACGCTCGTGCCTGAAATTGCGCTCACTGCTCAGCTGAGCCAAGCGTTTCGCGAGCGGTTCGGCGCGAGCGTCGCGCTGTGGCACAGCCAGCTCAGCCCATCCGAGCGCTACGCGCAGTGGCTGCGCATCCAGCAGGGCAGCGCGCCGATTGTGGTGGGCGCACGCTCGGCCATCTTCGCGCCGTTGCCCAATCTGGGGCTGATTATCGTCGATGAGGAGCATGAGAACTCGTATAAGCAGTCCAGCGCACCCGCCTATCACGCGCGACTGCTAGCGGAGAGGCGCGCTCGGGATGCTGCTGCTGTGCTGCTGCTCGGCTCGGCGACGCCTGCGCTGGAGACCTTCGCCCGCGCCGAACGGGGCGACCTGCGCCTGCTGGAGCTGCCCGAGCGCGTGGGCGGCGCACGCCTGCCCGAAACTGCGCTGATTGACCAGCGCGGCAAGCCGTTCCAGCCGATTAGCCCCGAACTCTTGGAGGCGTTGCAGGCGACACTGGCGCGCGGCGAGCAGGCTATCTTATTTTTGAATCGGCGCGGCTACGCCCCGATGTTGCTCTGTCGCGAGTGTGGGTATTCGCCGATGTGTTCCCAGTGTTCGGTCGCGCTGGTCTATCATCGGGGCGCGCGACCGTTTCTGCTTTGTCATCACTGCGGGCATCGCGAGACGCCGCCCACCACTTGCCCCCACTGCGGCGGATTGGAAATCCGTCCGTTCGGCGTAGGCACGCAGCGCGTGGAGAGCGCGTTGCGCCAGCTGTTGCCCGATGTGCGCATCGCGCGGTTAGACCGCGACGCCTTCGCGCGGCGTGGGCAGTATCTGCAGATACTCGCCGACTTTCGGGCGGGCGCGCTCGATGTGCTTATCGGCACGCAGATGGCGGCGCGCGGGCTGGACTTTCCGCGCGTGACTTTGGTGGGGGTAATCAGCGCGGATACGGGGCTGTACCTGCCCGACTTTCGCGCGAGCGAGCGTGTGTTCCAACTACTGACGCAGGTCATCGGACGCGCGGGCAGACGGCAGCAGCAGGGGCGCGCGCTCATCCAAACCTACAACCCCGACCACTTCGCGGTGCAGTGCGCCCTGCGTCAAGATTATCGGGCGTTCTACGCGCAGGAGTTGGCGAACCGCCGCGAGGTGGGCTATCCGCCGTTCACACGCTTAGTGAACCTACTGTGCGCAGACGCCCACCCCCACGCGGCGGAGCAACCGCTGGCGCAGCTTGCCGACGCGCTGTCGGGGCTGTGCGGGGACGCGCTGGTGCAGGCGCTGGGACCTGCGCCCGCGCCGTTGGAACGGCTGGAGGGGCAATACCGCTATCATCTGCTGCTGAAGTTCGCCCCTGATGCGGAGCCGGCGGACTATCTTGCGCCCGCGCTGCATGCCCTACCGCTGAACGACCGCGCGCGCATCAAGGTCGATATCGACCCGATGCAGTTGCTATAGCGGCTCACAAATGCCGTGCGAGCCACTCGGCAGTGTGCTGGATGAGGGTACGCTCGTGTTCGGGCTGGGTGAAGGTGTGGTCGGCGTCGTCGATGAGGCGGAATTCGAACGGCGCGGCGTTGGCAAAGGCGCGTTCGTAGGCGCGTCCTTCGTCGGGCGACACTGCTTGGTCTGCCCCGCCGTGCAGCGTCAGCACGCTGCCCTTGTAGGCGCGCACGCTCTCCAGCGGTTTGAGTTCGGGCAGCTCGCGATAGAAGTTCACCCCCACGAGGTAGCCGCCGCGATTTTGGGGCTTGTCGGGGATGCCGTTGGGGGGCATCCAGCGCATCGGGTTGGACACAGGCGCCCATAGCACGAGCGTCTTCACTGTGTCCGCGCGCGGCAGGCTAAGCGCGACCACGCAGCCGCCCAGCGAGAAGCCCAGCATCGCGATACGGTTGCCGTCGATGCGCGGGCGTCCACGCAAGAACTCAAGCGCACTGAGTGCGTCGTCCACCTCACCGCGAATGGTCATCTCCTCGAACAGACCCTCGCTGTCGCCTGAGCCGAGAAAGTCGAAGCGCAGCACAGCCAATCCGTCTTGCGCTAAGCGTCGCGCCGTGTGTACGAACAGGCGGTGGCTCTCCGCCTTGTGCCCCGTGAAGCCGTGACACATCAGCACGGCAGGCGCGCGCCCTCGCACGCGCGGCAGGTGCAACACACCCGCCATCCGCTTGCCCCGACTGGGTATCCACACCAACTGCTCGTCCATCGCGCTTATACAATACCTCACCGCGACGCTATACGCGGGCGGCAGGCGTTTCGAACATCTCTTTGACCAACTCTATATCGTCGGGGATTGGGATGGGGTATTCGCCGTTGAAGCAGGCAAGGCAGAATCGGCTGCGCGGCTGACCTATCGCCTGCGCCAGCCCCTCGATGCTCAGGTAGCCCAGCGAGGTCGCCCCAATCTGTTGGCGCACATCTTCCACCGTGTGGTGCGCCGCGACCAGCTCGCGCTGGGTCGCCATGTCGATACCGTAGTGGCATGGGTATCGGATAGGCGGGGCGGTGATGCGCATATGCACTTCGCGTGCGCCCGCCTCAAATAGGAGGCGCACAATCTGGCGCGTGGTTGTGCCGCGCACGATGGAGTCGTCCACCACCACAAGCCGTTTGTCGGCAATCACCTCGCGTAGGGGGGTCAGTTTGAGCCGCACGCTCTGCTCGCGCAGTCGCTGGTCGGGCTGGATGAAGGTGCGCGGCGCGTAGCGGTTCTTGATAAGCCCGTCGCCGTAGGGGATGCCCGACTCGGTCGCGTAGCCCACGGCGGCGGGCACGCCTGAATCGGGCACGGGGATTACCAAATCCGCCGCTACGGGATGCTCCAACGCCAGCCTGCGCCCCATGCGGCGACGCGCCTCATACAGCAGTCGCCCATACAGGTGGCTGTCGGGTCGGGCGAAGTAGATCAGTTCGAACATACACAACGCCTCGCGCACGGGGGGGAGCCCGTCGTAGGAGCGCAAGCCATCCGCATCGATAACCACAATCTCGCCAGGCAGCACATCGCGCAGGTAGGTCGCACCGATGGGCGGTAGGGCGCAGGTCTCCGACGCCAGCACCCACGCATCCTCCAGCCTACCCAAGCACAGCGGGCGTACGCCGAACGGGTCGCGCACGCCAATCAGCTGCGTCGGCGTCAGAATCGCCAGCGAGTATGCCCCCGCCACCTGCGCCATCATCGCGCGTATCGCCGCCACGATGTCGTCCCCCGATTCCAACGCGCGGGCTATCAAGCGCACAATCACCTCCGAGTCGTTGGTCGACTCGAACAGTTCGCCTAAAGCTTCCAGTTGCGTCCGCAGCGTGTGCGCGTTCACCAAGTTGCCGTTGTGCGCCACCGCGATATTGCCATGCTCGGTGGAACAAGTTATCGGCTGCACATTGCGCAAAGTGGATGAGCCGGTGGTGGAGTAGCGTGTGTGCCCGACTGCAATATGCCCCTGCAGGCTCTGCAGCACTGGTTCGGTGAACACGCGCGTCACCAAGCCGAGGTCTTTGTAGGCGCGTATCCGTTCGCCATCGGAGACGGCGATGCCTGCGCTCTCTTGCCCGCGATGTTGCAGCGCGAACAGCCCGAAGTAGGTCAATCGGGCGACATCCTCCCCTGGCGCGTAAACTCCGAACAGTCCACACGCTTCGCGCGGCGCGTCATCGTTCCACACGGTACGGATAGTGTACCCGTTCAAGCGAGGAGCGAGAGCGGATGAGTGAGTTGGTTCGTTCCGATACAACCACGTCCCGTTCCAGTCGTACACCTGTCGCATGCCGCTCACCAAGTCGCCAAGGGCATTGGTGATGGGTACATTCGCTGATGAAGCGTTGATTCCTGCTGCCAAGCGCTACAGCGCTAACTCACAGGGCGTCTCTTCAGCTAAAAACATCCGCTTAGACGCCACAACCCGACGCTACCTTTTAGCCCAGCATACTTCCAACCAAGCACATATACGCTTCCTGACGGAGAAAACTCCACCCACTCTATCTGGGAAGGCACACGCAACTCATGTATCACCCCAGCGTCTCCATTCAACCAGCACTGTTTCTCGATCTTTGCGCCCTGACTTACTACTAACTCTGTCTGCAGGTATGGTGGATTGGCACGTTTGACATAGCGCTCTGACAACCAAAAGCGCAGCTCACGATTAGGCAAAGAAGCGATAAGCTCCGCAGAACGTATCCCTGTGGGCAGTTCATCTTCCGAACTGGGCAGTACTAAGGTTGCGTCAGTAAGAGTAAATCCGTAGGGACAAGCTCGGCTCATTTTGAAATCGCCTCGCAAATCACAAATGACAAGCGTTTCTTTATCTGCGAAGTAGACATCCTGTTTGTGAAGCCTAACACGCAACGGCGGAGCAACATTGTAATCTCGCAGAAAGCCACTCAAGGACACACGATCCTGAACCTGAAGACGGGAGTCTATCGAAAGCCGCCAAAGCGTGTCGCCTTCGTTAGCAAGGACTATCCATCCCCATGGAGCAGAGGTTATTCCCCAACCCAGATATTGTGAGCTTTCCTTTGAACTTAGCGGAAAGGCTCCATGAAACTGGGCGCGTCCACTAATTTGTTTCCAGAGCAGGAGATGGCTTTGGTTGCACAGGCATAGTTCATCACGCGCTTCGCTGACAGCAAAAGGATTTCCTGCGCCGTCATAGACGAGAGGTGGTAGTTCCAACTGGGTTGGAAGACGCCCCTTGTCGCCGCGCCAAAGACGCCGCACCTGCAGATTTGGTCTTCGCATTTGATCTCACCTCGAATTTCTTCATTCATCGACGAAAGCCTTGTGGCGATAGAACTTAGGGTTCCCCCTTCGCACCTTCCGCCAATCACGTTCCGATACGCCACACCTTGTACCAGCATCTATCATCGTGTGGTTTCCAGGGTCTGTAACTGTCCCCATATGCCATGTCCTCCATATCTATCGCTTGGTTCCCAGAAGATTACGTCGCCTGGTTGAGGGTCCTTCACCTCCACAAAGTCTTTAGGAGGCCAGCCCTTTGTGGTTGTATAAGGATAGTCCAATCCAGACTCACAATAAACTTTATGTACGAAATGGGAACAGTCTATACCTTTTCGTGAGTTACCACCCAGCTTATATGGAGTACCAATCCACTTGCGTGCATTGTTTACAATTTCGGCGCTCGTTGATACCCCACCTGAAGGATCAGTCAAACCAATAGGGTCATTCACACAATGCCCATATGCATT
Source organism: bacterium (assembly GCA_029335935.2). GTDB lineage: Bacteria > Armatimonadota > Fimbriimonadia > Fimbriimonadales > GBS-DC > GBS-DC. The sequence continues at coordinate 244 of JARJMV020000271.1, read as the reverse complement.
CAGCGTGAGGGTGGCATACACTGAACCCAGCCACGGGTCTTGCTGCAGGAACCTGCCTGTGTAGGGGTCGTACCAGCGCACGCCGACCTGCACCAAGCCGCCACTCTCGGTCAGCTTGCTCGAATACTGGCTGCATAACGACCGCTGTTCAGCTACTGCCATCGCTCAACTCCAGAAGAACCGCTTCAGGCGTTTTGCGACCTCTGGCTGTCCGATCGAAGTCGGCGTCAAAACTTACAATCTC
>JARJMV020000167.1 GCA_029335935.2 bacterium | reverse complement strand
CCCCGACCGAGCATATCGACGCCGTGATTGTCGCGATGGCGAACGCTGGCGCAGGCGTTATTGGTCGGTATCGTCGCTGCGCGTTCTACACGGCAGGCACTGGCACTTACGAGCCGATGGAGTGCGCGAACCCCTATCTGGGGCAGGTGGGCAAACGAGAACACGCCGACGAGATGCGCGTCGAGATGCTCGTTCCCGCCGAGCGGCTGCGTCCTGTGATACAGGCGATGCTGCGCGCCCACCCCTACGAAGAGGTCGCCTACGATGTGTATCCCCTACACGCGCAGTCTCAGCATGCGCTGGGGCGTGTGGGCGCACTGCCGAAGCCGATGCTCGCCAGCGAACTGCGCGACTACCTTGCCGAGAAGCTCGGCAACCCCTATGTGCGCGTGTACGGCAAGCCCAGCAAAGTGATACGCACGCTCGCGGTGGTGGGCGGCTCGGGCGGCGATTACCTGCCCGACGCGCAACGCGCCCACGCCGACGCGCTGCTCACAGGCGAAGTGCGCCACCATCATACTTGGGAAGCGTGGGCGCGCGATGTGGCGCTGTTTGAGGGCGGGCACGCCGAGACCGAGACGCCCGGCACACAACGCCTAGCCGAACGCCTACGCGAGTACCTGCAACCGCGCGGCGTGGAGGTCTTCTTCACAGGAGGCACAGAATGAAATCCTATCGCGTGCTGATTGTGGACGATGAACCCGTAATCCGCCTCGACTTGAAAACGATGCTGGAGGCGATGGGGCATATCGTCGTGGGCGAGGCGGACAACGGCAGGGACGCGCTGGAGCTCGCCCGCGCCCTGCAGCCCGACCTCGTGATTGCCGATATCATGATGCCCGAAATGGACGGCATCGAACTCTCGCGACAGCTGGCGAAGGAGCGCATCGCGCCTGTGCTTATCCTCACCGCCTACAGTGAACCCGAAATGATTGCGGGCGCAGATCGGGCAGGCGTGCTGGGCTACCTGGTCAAGCCATTTCGGGAGGCAGACCTCGCCCCCGCGATTCAGGTTGCCGTGAGCCGCTATCGCGAACTCAAAGCGCTGGAGACGCAAGCCCTGAACCTGGAGCAAGAGATGCGCGCCCGCCGTCGCATCGGACGCGCCAAACGCACCTTGATGCAGCAGCTTGGTCTCTCAGAGGAGGAAGCCTTCCGCCGCCTGCAACAGACCGCTGAGCAGACGGGCAAATCGCTCGCCGAAGTCGCCGACGCTATACTCCTTGCATATCAGGTGCAGCCCGAAGTGGACTGAGCCGAACGCGCCAATCCGGATTCCCCCAGCGATTGCGGCAGGACTCCATCCCTATGCGACGAACTCTCCTTGCGGAGGTAGAGCCGATGCGGACACTAACGCTCATCTTGGCACTTACTGCGCTGGGGAGCGGGCTGATTGCTCAGCAAAAGCCCAAGCCGACACCTATCAAAACAACTGTCGCCGCTATCCTCAAAGACCCTGATCGGTTTCATCGTAAACTGGTGCAGGTCGAGGGTGAGGTGGACGATTTGAAGAAGAAGACCTCGCGCGTAGGCAACGCCTATACCACTTTCAAGTTGGACAGCGACGGCAAACAGTTGACGGTGTTCAGCTACGGACACCTGTCGATTGCAGAGGACGATAAGGTGGTTGTGATTGGCAAGTTCTACAAGGAGAAGCGCGTGGGTCGCTCCACCTACAAGAACGAGATAGACGCCAGCCCGAAAGAGGGTGGCAGCGTGCGCAAGCGGGAGTAGCGCCGCGCTCAGGCATGGCGCGGCGCATTCGCTTGAGTGGGCTTTATGCCGAACGCCAGCAGCCCTGCGAGCATCAGTAGCCCTGCTGCGGAGGCGTAAGGGAGCGCATCGCTGTATTGGAGCGCGCCATTGCCCCAGATGGGCGCGATAATCCGCGCTAAGCTCTCCAGTGAACCCGATACGCCCTGCACGCGCCCCTGCTCGGCGTCAGGAGCCGATTGACTAATCAGGCTGGTGAGGCAGGGCAATCCGATTGCGCCGCCCACCGCTGCAATCCCCACTAAGCCGTAAAACGCGCCCAGCGAGTGGATAAATGCCGCGCCCGTCAACCCGACGATGTTCAACGCCACGCCCAGCAATAGCGTCCGCTTCTCGCCCAGCGCATGCACGATACGCCCCACCAACACCGCTTGTGAGACCGCGCTTACGACACCCACCACCGCCAGCACATATCCAATCTCTTGCGGACCGAGCGCAAAACGCATCTTAGCAAACAGCGGGAACGAGGTTTGGTAAATCGAGAAGCCAATCCAGAGGATGAAGTTCACCCATAGCAGTCGCGCGGCAGGGCTGCGCGTGAGCGTGTGGGGCTTCTCGCGCCACGGCGAGGGACGCTTCGCGTGAGTTAGGTGTGCGGTCTCTGGGAGCGCAAAAAATGCGTAGCCTGTCGCAAGAAGTGAAATCGCCGCCGCCGCCCACGCAGGCACTGCCAGCCCATACACCGCCAGCCCGCCGCCCAACGCAGGTCCCAAAATGAACCCCAGCCCGAACGCCGCGCCAATCAGCCCGAAGTGCTTCGCACGCTTCTGTGGGGGGCTGATGTCGGCGATGTACGCCCGCGCGGTGGTGATATTGCCGCCTGTGAAGCCGTCCAGTAGGCGCGAGAGGAACAGCCACCCCAGGTTCGGCGCGAGTGCCAGCATCACAAAGCTCGCCGCCGAACCCAGCAAACTCAATAGCAGCACGGGGCGACGCCCATATCGGTCGGACCAGTCGCCCAAGATTGGCGCAGCGACCAGCTGCGCCGCTGAGAAGGAGGCGAACAGCAAGCCTATCTGCCACTCGCTCGCATCGAACTTCTGGGCATAGAAGGGCAACAGCGGTATCACAATCCCGAACCCGATGAGGCTCACGAATATCGTGAGGAACACCGCCACGAGCGCGCGGCGTTTGCTCGCTTCATCCGATTCGGGCGTGATACGGCGCGTGTTCATCAGTATCGTCGCTTGCGCTTGCCTACATGTTGCGCCTGGTGCTTCCTGCGCGTTTCCCCTGAGGTCGCCGAGGCAGGTTCAGCGTTCGTGGGGATGGTGCTACCTGTAGGCGGGGATGATTTTGGTGTGGTCGCCGTCGCCTGTGCGGCGGACGCTTGACGCTGGTGTAGCCGCTCGCGCGCGTCTTGCCAGCCCACCATGATTTGGCTCGCTATAAAAATCGACGAGTAAGTTCCTGCAATCACGCCAATCAGCATCGCCACATAGAAAAAGCGCAGGTCTTGCGTCACGGCGCCCCAGACCACCAGCGCAATCAACACCATCAGCAGCGTGAGGCTCGTGTTGATGGAGCGCGCCAGCGTCTGATTCAAGCTGCGGTTCACGATTGTAGCGAAGGTCTCACCTCGCGCGCGGTGGCGCAAGTTCTCGCGCACGCGGTCGTACACAATAATCGTATCGTTGATGGAGAAGCCGACCAGTGTGAGTAGCGCGGTGATGAAGAGCGCGTTGATTTCCCAGCCGAGCAGGTAGCCCAACACCGCCGCACCGCCGACCATGATCAACACATCGTGCGCGAGCGCGAGCGTCGCAGCGATACCGAACTTGAAGCCGCTCCAGCCGCCCTCAATCGAGAATCGCAGTGCAATATAGAGCAGAATCGCGATGAGCGCGAGCAGCACAGCCGTCACCGCGCGTTGCACGGTCTCCTCGCGCACACGGGGACTGACACTGGCGAAGCTAACGGCTTGGAGGTCGCCCAGTGGTTTGAGCGCGTCGATAATCTTCTGCTGGCTATCGGCGTCGGCGTCGGCCACATGTACAATCAGCTGGCGACTATCTTCTGCGAACAGTGCGCCGACCTTCTCGAAGCCCGCCTGACGCAGCAAGCTCAGCACCTGCGCCACGTGCGCCTCGCTGGGGGGCAGCTGCGACACGGGGATGGTGGGCGTTGCGGGGGGCTGCGGTGGGTCAGGCGGCTCCGTCGCTGCGGACGGGGGGTGCTTTTCGCCGTCGGACTGCGCGCGCGTGGCGGGGGGGTGGCTTGGCG
>JARJMV020000166.1 GCA_029335935.2 bacterium | reverse complement strand
CTGTTCTACGCATCGAATGTGGTATGGGTGAGCGCGACGATGTTGCCTGTGGCGTCGCTGGCGCTACTGCTGACGGGATGGTGGATGCTCAGCGCGATTCGATGGCTGGCGCAGCGCGTGCCAGACGCAGGTGGTGGCGTCCGATTGGGCGTGCTGGGCGGTATAGTCGCGCTGGTGAACCTGTTCTCGCTGATTCCTGTGGTGGCGGCGGGCGTCCTCGCGCTGCGACGCGGTGCAGGCGTAGGGCTAATCGGCGCGGCGATAGGTGTAACGCTGATAGGCTATTTGGCGGTCTACTTCGCGCTGTTGCCCGCACAGGTACAAGTGGGCGGGGCCGTGCGCCCTAAGCCCCCCCTCACCGAGTGGCTCTGGACTGGCGAAGGCGCCACCGCCATCGATGCCCCACGCTACTCCAGCGTCTATTGGCAATCGATCGGCGAGCAGACCCAGAACTTCCTGCTCGCGCTGGGGCGACCGTTCCGCGTGCGCGATGTCTACCAATACTATCTGGGAGGAACCTTTGTCACCCTTATCAAGGGCGTGTTCCTGCTGATGACGCTGACGATGGTAATCGTGCTGATTACGATCCGCGTTTCGGGCGAGCGTGTGGCGACCGACCGCTTGGTGGACGCCGTACGCGGTATGGGCGGTCTCAGCCTGATGCTTGCGCTCGTGGTACTGGTCGCATGGCAGGGCGACCGCCAATCGATGTATCTGTGGACACTGCTTTGGGGATTAGTGGGCTTGGGCGGTTGGCTGGGCAGCTACTACGAGGAGGATGCGCGGCGCGTCGGCTATGTCGCGCCCCCACTCGTGATGGTGATGCTCGTATTCGGGCTGATGAAAGCCGCCGACCTGCGCTCTATTGAGCATGACGGTGAGCGTCAGGAGGCCGAAGCGGTCGCTCCGGGCGTGCGCGAGGGCGACACGCTCATCGCCGCCACGCGACTCGCGGAATGGCTACGCTACTACACCGCTGGCAAGGCGCAGGTCATCGACGCCAGCGGCTGGCAACACCCCCAAACCGACTTCCAAGCGTTGCTGCAAGCCGCGCGACAAGGCAGTGGACGCATCATTTTGTGGGAATACGCCCTAGACCCCAAAATCTACCAGTGGGCAAACCTCACGCACAACCCGCAGTGGCTTGAATCGCTGGGCAACGCGCAGCAGCAGGCGCGCAACGCAGGCGGCGCATACCTGCGACGCTACGCACACTTGGTCGTTTACCCATCCTTAGTAATCCAACCGCGCGGCGAGGTGCAAACATTCGGCGCGCGCCGTAATTAAGACTATGAGCGACGATATCTACCTAATTGAACAGGCAAAACAGGGCGACAACGAGGCGTTCGACAAGCTCTGGGCGCGTCATCGCGACAAAGTGTTCCGCTCGCTGCTGCGCGCGTGCGGCGGCAACCCCGACACCACGCACGATGTGCTGCAAGACGCTCTGCTCAACGCTTTCAAAGCACTGCAGCAGTTTCGCGGCGATGCGAACTTCGCCACTTGGCTCTACACCATCGCGCGACGACTCTGCATCCGCGCCCGACGCGACTTAGACCGCTTCTACTCGCTGGACGACCCGCTCAACACGGAAGAGGGCAAAACAATCCTGCGCCAACTCATCGACCAACATGCGCAGGACCCTGAAGCGTTGGTGATTGAGAACGAGCTGCGCGAGCGCGTGCGCCAAGCCGTCGCCGAGCTGCCCGACTCGCTGCGCCCCGTGCTGCAACTGCGCGATATGGAAGGTCTCTCAACCGAACAGACCGCTCAGCAGTTGGGCTTCTCGCAGGCGGCGGTGAAAGCGCGTCTGCACCGCGCGCGTGAACTGCTCCGCCACAAACTGGAAGCCTATCTCAATGAGCCGCCGTCCATCGTCTCAGCAGGAACCGAAGCCGACCACGCGAAACGATAAACCTGTGGATACGCGCCGCCATCGCCGACGCCTGGGTGAACACCTCACGCCCACATCGGTCTTTGAGGAGTATATCCTGCCCGCGGTGCAGCCGATCCTGCGCGACTATCTGTGGGTAGACCTCTTCGCGGGCGCAGGCAATCTCGTGCTGCCTCTGTTGCAATGCGTCCCACGCGAGGAACGCGCTGCATTCTTCGAGCAACACATCCGCCTCTACGACATACAGCCCACGATGGTGGAACGTGCGGTGCAAACCGCTGTGCAAATGCATATCCCCGAGTCGTTGGCGCGTCAGAATATCCGTCAGCGCGATACGCTCGCTGACTACCCATCCGAGATACTTCGCGCAGGGTTGCCCGTGTATCATATCACGAATCCGCCCTACCTCTATCTCGGCTACATCGCAAAACACCCCGAAACGCAGCACTATCTACCCCTCTTCGAGGAAGCGAACCGAGGCTATCAAGACCTTTACCAAATTGCGCTCATGAACGACCTGCGCTCAAAAATCCAGCGCATGATTTACATTATTCCAAGTAACTTTCTGTTTGGCGCGAGCATCTCGAATAAGTTTCGCGATGATTTTCTGCCGTATTATCGGATAACGCGAGCCGTCATTCTGGAGCGGGATGTTTTCGAGCATACGGGCGTGCATGTGGCGGTATGCATTTTTGAGCGCAAGCCGTTCCCTGAGAAAGCGACGCAACATTTTGAAGCCATCAAACTCAACAGCAACAAGTCTCGGCGCGTGTATTGTTTGGAGCCGCGCCATCACTATCGCGCAGGCAGCGAATTTGAAACCTTTGTGCAGCGAGCGCGTGCGTCGCGTCCGCTAACTGTGAAATTTTATTTGATGATGGACGAGGTGCAAAACTGTTCTGGCGAGTACCGGCTCACGCTTGTCGACGCCAACGGTTATGACGGAAGCGAGTATCGGCGCATCGAGGTTGCTGTCTCCGAATCGTTGTATCAGAAGGTGAAACGGAACCCGCTGTTCATTCGGACGCTCGACACAGGTAGCCTGGATGGACGCGCAGGTCTGTATTTCTTCGCGGATGAGTTTCAAGGCGCAGATGGGATTGTGGTGACCAAGGCGACCTTCCGCACACATTCCATTCAACTATTTTTTACGCTCACTTTCAGTTTTGAGAGATTCAGATTCTCCGCAATTACTTCAACTTGCTTTTGGAATTCTGAGAGCCACTACACGCGCGAGTATCTGGGGCTTTCTCAGGCGCAAGCGCTGATGGAAACCTTCCCTCGGCGTACCCTGACGCCTAACCAACGAGACTGGCTTGCCCGCGCCGTCGCAGCAGGCGGTGCAGAGGCAATTGTAGAGTTCTTGACAAATTCCTTTCCGCTTACCCGAAACTTTTGATGGAGGCAACTAATATGCGAGATTACAGACAGCTACGGTCAGAGACTTTGCAGCGCGTGCTGCGCTGGCGCGAGAACTTCAACCCCGACGGCACGCCCAAACCCCTACGCGACCCCAGCGACACGACCCTGTGGCCCAACACGGTCAGCAACGCCAACTCGGATGAGTGGATCCCCCGCAATCACGACCGTATCCGCCAGATGCGCCCGCGCCTGCTCTGCATCAACTTTGTGAACGGGATCGAGCCAGGTAGACCTGAGCAAATCTTTGCCGACCTCATCACCGCGCTCAACGAAAGCAGCCGCTACCACGGCTACAAAGACCCGCGCGCCCCGCGCTTCTTGGAATACTCCGTGTGGCGGTATGTGGACTTACAAGACCCCGATGGCGTCAAAGGGCGCAACAGCTCCGCCACCCCGCGCCGCACAAACCCACGCCCCGACTTCATCTCGGGCAGCTACGACGGCTTCTTCACCGAAGCGTTCGCCGAGCGCATCGGCGTGCGCGACCCGAAAGACCGCAAACGGTTCCTCACCCTCAAAGAACTGGTCGACGGCGGCTATGTCCACGAGGTGTGGTTCACGGGCGCGGCGGATAACATCGTGAGCTGGCTGGAGTGCGTGGAGATTAAGCCGATGTACGACGAGAACTTTCGGCGCATTCCAGGCAAGTACACGCAGGCGGGCAACGGCGGCGACCCCGAGCAGCGGTTCATCGGACGCTCGCTGCGCTTGAACATGCTCAACTATGAGCGCGGCGTCGGCTGCGGGATGGAGAATCTGGGACACGCGCTGGAAGGCACAGCGCACAGCAACTGCATCCCCTACTTCCGCAAATATTTCTATGAGTATGGGATGTTCGATTTAGACACGCGCTTCGGGCTGCCGTTCAACTCCTATTACTATCTTTGGGGCGAGGACAAGGGCATCGAGTACCCTGACGAACGCACGGCGATCGTGCGCGACGGCGACCGACGCTGGAGGCTGAACGACTATTATGCCACAGGCGGCAATGTCCACTTCCCGCCGAACGGACGCAGGCACTACGACCAAGAGAATACCCAGCCTGTGCTGTCGACCATCGAGGATTGGCGTATCGGTAGCGGGCGCGGCGGAGCAGACCTGCGCCAGCCATGGACGAACGCCGTGCTGGAGCCGTTGCGCGACCTCGCACCCGACTGTATGGGGCGATGGCTGGTCTATTGGCGACAGAATATGCCAGGCTATCGGAACCGTAGCCGCGACGATTCGGGCAAGCCGATGAAGAACTGGTGGCCCTTCCTGTTCTATTGAGAGCCATACAGGGGCAGTGGCTGTACGCGAGAAGCAAGCCCCTCGAATGTGAAAACGCCCCTCCCCCCACGCGGGGAGAAAAACCTGGTGAGCGTGCAACCTTTGCGTTCACAGGTGCATCAGCGGGTGATGGCGCGGTGCTGTTTTTGACCCCCTCTATGCATTGCAAGAAACGGTTCCCCCTTCTTGCATGGGGAACCTGCAGGAGGGGGTGAGCATACAACACGGCGCAGTTCTATTTTGACCCCCTCTATGCTTTGCAACAAACGGTTCCCCCGGCTTGCAGGGGGAACCTGCAGGAGGGGGTGAGCATACAACACGGCGCAGTGCTATTTTGACCCCCTCCGTAGG
>JARJMV020000211.1 GCA_029335935.2 bacterium | reverse complement strand
TCGCCGACCGCGCAATCGACGCGCAGAACCCGCGCACACACGCGCGCGCCTTACCCGCGGGGCTGCTCACCGTGCGGCAGATGGCGACGGCGATGGCGATCGCAATCGCTGTGTTTCTGTACGCGGCGTGGCAGCTGAACTGGGTCTGTTTTGCGCTTGCGCCGGTAGCGTTAGCAGTCATCCTTGGCTACTCCTACTCCAAGCGGTTCACGCCCCTGTCGCACTATTGGCTGGGACTGTCGCTGGGTATCGCGCCGAGCGCGGTGTGGATCGCCGTGCGCGGAACGCTGGAGATGCCCCCGATATGGCTTACAGCGGGCGTGACGCTGTGGGTGGCAGGGTTCGACATCCTCTATAGCTTGCAGGATGAGGCGTTCGACCGTGCGCATGGGCTGCGGAGCCTGCCGCAGACGCTGGGTGCAGCGCGTGCGATTGCGGTCTCGCGACTCTCGCATGCACTATGCATCGGGGCGTTCCTGATGGGCGGGATTGCGCTGGGCGCAGGTGTGTGGTATTATGGCGGTGTCGCCTTCGCCGCTGCGATGCTCGCCTACGAGCAATCTCTGGTGAAGCCGAACGACCTTAGCCGCCTCGATACCGCCTTCTTCACTCTGAACGGTTATGTGAGTATTGGGCTGTTCGTCTTCGCGCTGTTGGATCGGGTGTTCTAACGATGCGTTACCGGGTGGGCAGTGTACCGTATATCAACGCTGCGCCGCTGACGCGCTGGCTGGAGACAGACGCAGGTGCGCGTTATGCGGAGGTGGTCTACGCGCCGCCGTCGGCACTGGCGCAGATGCTGCGGGCGGGCGCGCTCGATGTCGCGCTGGTCTCGTCGGTGGAGCATTTCCGTCGCCCCGACACGCGCTATGTGCAGGGATTGGCTATCGCCTCCGAGCGCGAGGTGCTGAGCGTGCGCTTGTTCAGCCGTGTCCCGATAAGAAACCTGGGCAGCGTTGCATTAGACACCAGCTCGCTCACCTCCGTTGCGCTGACGCGAATCCTATTGGAGCGCGCTTACGGCTTAGCCCCCACCTACCAAGACGCCGCGCCGAACTTGGAGGCGATGTTGAGCCATGCTGACGCCGCACTGCTGATTGGCGACTTGGGCATGACCGCGCACCACGAATCGGTGGTCGAGATATTGGATTTGGGCGCGGCATGGTACGACTGGACGGGGTTGCCGTTCGTATGGGCGCTGTGGCTGATGAACCCCGACGCGCCCGTCAAGCCCATCAGCGCACTGCTGCACGAAGCCTATCAGTGGGGCGCACGACATATCGAGTCCATCGTTCACGCGGAAGCGCAGCGCACGGGCATCCCGCACGCGCTGTGCCAACGCTACCTACGCGAGGTGATGGTCTACGCTATCGACACGCGCTTTCTGCAGGGCCTAGAACGCTTCCGAGTGGAGGCCTCGGGGTATAATCGAGCTGGTGAGCGACATGCAGACGACATTCCCCATCCATCTGACGGAGCGCGCGATTGCTCGGATTAAGCAGATACTGGCGCGGCAGGGCAAACAGGACGCCTATCTGCGCGTGGGTGTGCGTGCAGGCGGCTGCTCAGGCTTCGAGCATGTGATGCTCCCCGTCGACGCGCCACGCCCGAACGACCTCATCGCCGAGTTCGATGGCGTGCGCGTGGTTATCGACCCCAAGAGCGCGCAGATTCTGGAAGGTGCGACCATCGACTATACGGGTCAGCTCATTGGCGGCGGCTTCCACTTCGAGATTCCCAAAGCGAAGCGTCAGTGTGGCTGTGGAACCTCGTTCACGGTGTAGGGCGTGCCTGCTCCACATAGTAGGTAGCGTGAACCGCGCCGCTGGGCAAGCGCAGGCGCAGCTGGAAGTCGGGCGCGACCTCCAGCGCGAGTGCTTCTGGGTGGTCGGGCAGGTCTAAGACGCGGTAGGCGCGTCCTGCCGTCGTGTCGCGGGCTTGCCAGAGTTTATGGACAGCGTCGGGCTGCGTCGCCCATAGGCTCAGCAACTCGATGAGCGCGTCGCGCAGGCGTGCGATCAGTGCGGCGCGTTCCTCACGCGAGACAGTTTCTGGCATGGGTGTCGCCTGCGCCAGCGAGATTGCCACGCTTTCCAGTTCGGTTGGGAAGACGCGCTGCGCGAGGTTGACCCCCACCCCGACAATCGCGACGCCTTCCGCCACTTCCACCAGTGCGCCGCCCAGCTTGCGCCCAAGGAGCATCAGGTCGTTCGGGTACTTCAGTTGGATGGGGGGCAGGTTGGGGTAGTGCGCGTGTAGGGCTTGCGCCGTTGCGAGCGAGGCGAACGCGCTCAACGCCCCAGCAGGCTGGGGGAGCAGCGTGTCCCACAGGATCAGGCTCACCAGCAGGCTCTGGTTGGGCGTGTCGTGCCAAGTTGCGCCTTGACGCCCGCGCCCTGCGGTCTGCGTATCGGCGCACACCGCGCCCCAGCGACGGTCGCCCCGCTCCACCAGCGCACGCGCGTAGGTCTGCGTGCTATCTACCGTGTCATAAAAGCGAATAAGCATCGCCCTACTCTCCATGATACCGCTGACAAGCGTAGGGTCGGCGTCCCCGCCGATGAACAACACTGGTGCGACGCCATTCTTGGCGTCGCAGCTGTTAGGGCTCGGACAGGGATGCGCAAGCCCCTCGTGCTCGACGCCATTCTTGGCATCGCACCAGGTCGCGCTGGTGCAGGGCGTGAACTTAAAAACGGACTCTTGTTAGCCCCTCCCTAACCCTCCACACACGCGGGGAGGGAGCGCGCAAAGCCTGTCATTCCGAGCGCAGGCGAGGAATCTCAATAGAGACTTCTGAATATTTGAGGGACTTAGCCTCTACCTACGGCGAGGGTAGCGTCAACCGTTGGATCTCTTCGAACGCCAACTCGAATGGATTGACCACCTCGTCCACGCCCAGCTGCTTGAGCGCGGCGGCGTCGGCGTCGGAACGCGCCACAGCGATAATCCGCCCGTCGAACGCTGTCTCGCTGAGCGTCTGCAATAAGTCCTGCACATCATCGAGGTAGGGTAAGGTGATGACCAGCAGTTTCGCCTGATCGACTGGCAGCTCGCGAATAAACTCTTGATCTTCTGCTGTGCCGAACAGTGCGGGGATGTCCCGCGCCTGCATCGCGGCAATCGCTTCAGGGTCGTAGTCCACGCCCAAGGTGCGGATGCCCAGCGCGTGATAGTGATCCAGCACCAATCGTCCTGTGCGCCCCAACCCG
>JARJMV020000198.1 GCA_029335935.2 bacterium | reverse complement strand
CGCTGCACCCCGTGCATACCGTCGGGTCGATGACCATCGACCATGCATAGCGGTAGTTGTCGGGATTCTCATAACTCTCATAAGTCCACCGCTCAGGGTACATCGTGGGGTGCTTAAGTTCGTAGCCCTTGCGGTGTGGCTTGTTCTTGAGTTCGGGGTCTTGCTTGAACTCTTCCAGCAACCCTGTGAGGATGACGGGGCGATGGTCGGTGCTGTCGAGTTCGGCGGCGTCTTTCTTGCGCGTGTCGATAAGGTGATGCTCTTCGGTGCGGGCGACGGGGTAGCGCTCGGCTTGCGGGATGACCTCCACGCCTGTTCGGATCCACGGCGCGTCGCTGGTGCGGATGAGGTAGGCGTCGAAGCCCGTGCCAGAGCCTTTGCTCCCTGCGCGTGTGCGCCCGTAGCCCAGATGCACGGTAATACAGTCGTCGGCGTGCCCGGGTATCGGGTATGCCGCCACACGCATCGCCTGCCCGTTCACGCTGAGCGTCACAATCGGCGCGTCGCCCTTGACGAACGAGGCGTCCTCAAAGAACGCCCAAGTGCCCTTGCGTCGTAGCCCCAGCTCTTCGAAGGTCTTGAGGCTCATATAGGCGAGGTTGTCCCAGCACACGCGCGTGACGGGCTTGGGCAGCTCTTGGAGCCATGCGTTGTTGGCGAATCGTCCGTCGTAGACGGTGGGGTCGGGTGCGAAGCGCACCTCGTAGGTCTTGATGCCCGCCTGCACGGGGGCGAGTTCGTATTGCACCACGAGCGGCGTCTGCTTCAGCGCGACCTGCTTGACAGGCTTCGCCGTGCGCGGCAGCACGCCGTCATGCACGCCTTTGCGCCACACGGCGTCGAACTGCGCTTCGGGCGCGAGTTTCGCGGCTTTCCAGTGGTCTTGCACCAGTTTGAAGGTCTCGGCGGGTGCGCCGTTGAGTTGCGCCATCAGCTCCAACGCCGTGCGCGTGTTGGGGTACAGCGGGAAGATGAGCGGCTGCTGGATGGTGACCGTGCCGTCGAAGGCGCGCGCATCGCCCCACGCCTCGAACGGGTGGCTTTCGGGCAGATGCCACACGCACAGCGCCGCCGTCTCGTCCACATACATGCCGTGATGCACGGAGAAGGGCACTTTCGGGATGAGTTCCTTGAAGTTCAGGTCGGCGGGCGCGTTGTAGGCGGGGTTCACGCCCCCCAGCAGAATAAGCACCTCGACGGCGTTGTTCTTCAGGTCGTCGGCGAGCTGCTTAATCTCCTGCAGGTGCAGGGTGGGTTTCTCTTCGGGGGGTGCGGTGAACACGACCGTGCGCCCGATGTTCTGCAGATGCGCGTTGATGGCGTGCGCCATTGCGTGGACGGCAGGGGGTTGCGCCTCACCCACGATGACGAGGCTCTCGCCCCTGTGTGCAAGCAGGTCGCCTGCAGCGACCTGCGCCCACTTCTGCTCGGTTTCGGTGAGTGCGCCTTCTATGTTCGCCTGCACGGGCGCGTCGATGAGCTTGGCAATCTCGTAGAGCAGGCGTGCGATTTTGCTGGAGCGGATGGGCAGGTGTTCGTCCGCCGTCATGCCCGTTACGGTGAACATCGGCTCGGCGACATAGAGGCGGTTCATGGCGGTCTGCCCCGCGCGCACGCGCCTGCCGTCGGCGAACTCGCGAGCGTAGCGCACCGAGCCGGGTTCACTGTAGAGGAAATCGCTATCGAGCGCGACAATCACCTTCGCGTTGCGCAGGCGGTAGATGGGGTTGAGCCACTCGCCGAAGGCGATACGCGCCCCCTCGTACACATGGTCGCGGTTCACAGGCTCGTACTGATACCACTTCGCCTGCGGATAGGTCTGCAGGAACTTTCGGATTTGCGCGGCGAGCGATGGCGAGACCACGCGCCCCGTGAGGATTCGGATACCTGCGCCCTGCTTTGCCGCCTGCTGTCCGAGGGCGTTCTGGATGTCGGCGTCGAACGCCCGCCAAGTTTCGGGGCGTCCGAAGCGCAGCACAACCTGCGAGCGGTCGGGGTCGTAAAGGTCTAAAATCTGCGCTTGGGTGATGGCGTCGGTCGCGCCGAGGCTGGTGGGATGGTCGGGGTTGCCCTCGAGCTTGACGGGGCGTCCTTCGTACACGCGCCCCAGCACGCCTATCGCGTAGCCGTTGGTCAGCACCGCCGTCGCATAGTAGTTCGACACGCCCACCGTGCGGTCGGTCGGCGTTTTCGGGCGCGAGATGATGGGTCCCTGCGGTTTATAGCCGCACGCCGACAGCCCCGCCAGCGCCATCGACGCGCCCATCAGCTTGAGGAACTGCCGTCGGCTCACGAAGTCGCCCAACGGCGCCGCCTGACGCGGAAACTCCTGCTTGAGCAACGCCTCAAACTCAGGGTCGCCCTCTAACTCGCTCAAACTGCGCCAAAACTGCTCGCCTGCGCCTTGAGTCTCTTTGCGGGTCTCTTCCATCGCTCCTCCTCACCGATGGCAAATCGTGCAGTCGCTCAACTGCTCCTTGTGGATGTTGTAGTGCTTCACCAACAGCTTGCCCAACTCCAACTGGTCGCGCGGGATATCGTTGGAGTCATACGGAATGCCGTACTTGTCCAGCATCGCCTGCATCTCCTTCTGTGTGCGCGGCGGCTTGTAATACATGTTAAATACTTCCTCTTTCGGGCGGATATGCTTCTCTGGATTGCGGTGGCAGTCCAAGCACCACTGCATCGAGAAGGGTTGCGACTTGTGCGTCAGGTGCATCTTCTCGATGCCACCGTGACACGAGGCGCAGCTGATGCCCTTGTTCACATGGGCGCTGTGGTTGAAGTAAACAAACTCTGGCAGGTTGTTCACCTTGTTCCACACGAGGGGGGTCTCGTTGTTGTAGCTGTCGCGCACGGGTTGCAAGAGCGGGCTGTTCGTCCAGATTTGCGAGTGGCAGGTCATGCACACCTCGCTGGAGGGCACGCCCGCGTGCGCCGACTGAGTCACCGACCAGTGGCAGTAGCGGCAGTCGATGCCGAGCTCTTCGTAGTGGTGTTTGTGGCTGAAGGGCACGGGTTGGTCGGGCGGCTCGCCGACCTTAGTCCACCACGGCGA
>JARJMV020000151.1 GCA_029335935.2 bacterium | reverse complement strand
GCGCAGGCGCTCACGCCGCCGCCCGATGTGATTATCGTGCTGACGGATGGGCACACGCCGTTCCCCGCGCCGCCGTCCAAGCAGGAAGCCCCAGTGATTTGGGGCATCTGGCGCTACGGGGACAACGAGCCGCCCAAGCCGCCCTGCCCGCCGTGGCGCCCCCGCGACATTGTGGAGATCCCTATCCCCAAAGGCGGACCGTAGGCTTCCCACAGCTTGGCACACTCGGACAAGCCGAGCGTGCAGCACCCTAAACTTGCTCTCAAGAGGCAGACTTGCCGCCCTTCGCTTCGCAGATGACCTGCATGCCTTGAATCGTTTCCGCTTCCGATTGCCTCTAACTGCTCGGAGGTATCTGCAAGGATGGTTACAGAGCGTGTAGAGATTCCTACTCAGGCGGCGTACGAGTCGGCTACGCCGTCGCGTTCGATGTTGCCGCCTTGGCTCGTCTGGGGCGGGATGATTGGGCTGGTTCAAATTTTCGCGATAGCCACCGTGCAACCGTTGGGCGTTTCGACGGCTTATCCGCAGCTGGTTGGCTGGCTCGTGGACAAGGTAGTACCGGGCTTCGCCGAGTCGCAGCCGTACCTGCAGAAGATAGGCGTGAAGATTGGCTGGGAAGTGATGCTCATCGTTGGGCTGGCGCTCGGCGCGTTTGTGTCGAGCCTGTTGCCGGGCGGGCGCAGCACGCCTGCGTGCGACTTGCCGAATGTGTTCCGCTCCTCGTGGGGGCGCGGGTTGGCAGCGTTCATCGGCGGGTTTCTCATCCTGTTCGGCGCGCGCTTGGCAGGCGGCTGCACTTCGGGGCATATGCTGAGTGGCATAGCGCAACTTGCGCTGAGCGGATTTCTATTCGGCGCGGCGGCATTCGCAACGGGCGTGCTAACCGCGATTCTGCTATTGAAACGCGCAAATGGTTCATAGGGAGGTAAATATGGAAACAACGCAGGTTTTGGGATTGGTTACAGGGTTGATGTTCGGCTTTGCGTTGCATCGCGCGGGGTTCAGCCGCTGCGGGCTGGTGATGCGCGGGCTGGCGTTCCGCGACTTCACGATGCTCAAGGTGATGCTCACGGCGATTGCGGTGGGCATGGTGGGCGCGGCGGCGTTAGCGACCTTCGCGCCAGAGTATGCCCACCTGAAGGTGAAGTCGCTCTATGTATGGGGCGTGCTAATCGGCGGCTTGATCTTCGGCGTGGGGATGGCAGTGGCAGGCTACTGTCCTGGCACCGCGCTAATCGGCTTGGGCGGTCGCACGCGCGATGGGTTGCTCGCCGTGCTGGGTGGGCTGCTGGGCGCGTTCGCGTTCATTCTCGCCTACCCAGCGTTGGAGCCTGTACTGATGAAGCCACTGGACTTGGGCAAACTCACACTGCACGAAACGCTGCATCTGCCCTACCTGCCCACGGCGCTGGTCATGGCAGCAGCGCTGGGGGGCGTAGTGTTCTGGCTCAACAGGCTGGAGAGAAGAGCGCGTGCATAGCCCCCCTGAGCAGATTCAGGCTTGGGATACCTCGCCTGCAGCTCGGAAGAGAGGGATTTGCCCAGCAACTCTGTGGTACCGAGCGCAGCGAGGCATCTCAAGCGCCAGCGCCTGAACACCCTCCCGACCTCTTGCATTCGGAAGTTCGCACGAGGTATAATCAGTTGCGCTGTGGGGCGGTAGCTCAGCTGGGAGAGCGCTTGCATGGCATGCAAGAGGTCGGCGGTTCGAATCCGCTCCGCTCCACCAAGTTCACATTCGCCTCTCCAGTGGGTTCAGCCCCCCCTGTGCAAGCGGTCTATGGCGCCTCTTCACCGTCCTCTCTCTCCGCATTTGCATCCTATCGCCAAGCTGCGCGGTCGATGCCCGTCTGCTTTGTGTTGGACAGGTTCCACCGCGCTACTGTGGGCAGGGGGCGACGCTGGTGCCGCCATGGAGTTGCGTGGGGTGTTCGCGTTCTATCGGCGCGCCCACGATGTTGCCCCATTCCGTCCAACTGCCATCGTAGTTGCGCACATTCGGATAGCCCAGCAGATACTTCAACACGAACCAAGTGTGCGCAGACCGCTCGCCGATACGGCAGTAGGCGACGACTTGCTTGTCGGGGGTAATCCCCTGCGCTTCGTAGATTGCCCGTAGCTCCTCAGGCGATTTGAAAGTGCCGTCCTCGCGCACCGCTTGCGCCCACGGGATGTTGCGTGCGCCCGGAATATGCCCCCCGCGCTGCGCCGTCTCCATCAAGCCCGGCGGCGCAATCAGCTCGCCCGTATACTCTTGAGGCGAACGCACATCGACCAGCGCGAACTCAGGACGGTTCAGATACTCCAGCACTTGGGGGAAGAAGGCGCGCAGGCTCATGTCGGGCGTTTTGGCCACATACTGGGTGGGCGGATAGTGGGGTACCTCGGTCGTGATAGGGTGTCCCTCCGCAAGCCACTTTTTGCGCCCGCCGTCCATCATCCGCACATCCTCGTGCCCATACAGCTTCAGCACCCAGAAGGCGAACGCCGCGAACCAGTTGTTGTTGTCGCCGTACAGCACTATCGTATCGGTATGGCTCACGCCCAGCGCGCCCAAAGTCGATTCCAGCTGCGCTTGCGAGGGGATGTCGCGCCGCACAGGGTCTTGCAACTGCGTCTGCCAGTTCAGTCCAATCGCGCCCGGAATATGCCCTTGCTCGTAAGCCGTGGTATCGACATCGACCTCTATCAGGCGAATGCTCGGATTGCCTAAATGCGCTCGCACCCAGTCGGTGGAAACCAGAACCTTACTCATCGTCACACCTCACACAGAGTATACCTACTGGGGTATACTCGCGCTATGCCTGAAGAGTTCACCTACAAAGACGCTGGCGTCGATATCGACGCGATGAACCGCGCGTTGGAGAGCATCAAGGAGAGCGTGCATCGCACCTTCACGCCTGCCGTGCTATCGCAGATGGGCGCGTTCGGAGGCATGCTCGCGCTGGATGTGAGCGGCTACAGGCAGCCGATACTTGTGGCAAGCATCGATGGGGTGGGCACGAAGGTGCGTGTGGCAAGGATGATGAACCAGTACCGTGTGCTGGGGCACGACCTCGTGGCGCACGGCGTGAACGATATTCTGGTACAAGCGGCGAAACCGCTCTTCTTTTTGGACTATCTGGCGATGTCGAAGTTGGAGCCTCAGGTACTGCAAGAGGTGGTGGCAGGCGCGTCGGAACTTTGTCAACTGTTGGGCATCGTACTGCTTGGGGGCGAGACGGCAGAAATGCCCGATGTGTACCTGCCTGGCGAGCTGGATGTCGCTGGCTGCATCGTGGGGATTGCCGAGTTCCAGCAGATACCCACGCCCAGCCGTGTGGAGACGGGCGACGCCGTGATTGGAATCGCCTCCAACGGGCTACACACGAACGGCTACACGCTGGCGCGACGCGTGTTTTTCGAACTCGCGAACATGCGCTTAGACGAGCCCCTGCCCGATGTGGGCATGACACTGGGCGAAGCGCTGCTGCAACCCCACCGCCCCTACCTGAACGCGATTACCCCGCTGCTGGAAGGCGAAACCATTCACGGCATGGCGCACATCACAGGCGGCGGCTTCTACGATAACATCCCACGCGCCCTGCCCAGCGATATGCGCGTGGTCATCGACCGCCGCAGCTGGGAGATGCCGCCCCTGTTCACCCTCATCCAGCAACTCGGCAATGTGCCCGACGCCGAAATGTACCGCGCGTTCAACATGGGCATCGGCTATGTGCTGATTGTGGATCGGCAGCGCGTCCAAGATGTGCTGACCAGCTTGCATATCTCAGGCGAGCAGGCGTGGCTCATCGGCGAGGTGCAGCGCGGCCCGCGCGAAGTGCAAATCATCTGACCCACCCACAGAACAATCGCTGCGAAACCGAGTCTATAGGTTGGGTAGAATTCACACTGAGGGTTCGCTATGAGAAGACTATTACTCGTTGCAGGCGTTGGACTGCTGCTTGTAGGGGCGTTTGCTGACCGTTCGAATGGATCTGTGAGCAATCTGCAGGCGCATGTGAAGTATCTCGCGTCTCCTGAGTTGGAGGGGCGGTTCGCGATTGCACCAGGCGCGTTCAAAGCGGCGGATTACATCGCCCGCGTGTTCGAGCAATCGGGGCTGGAGCCGAAAGGCACGAACGGCTACTTCCAAGACTGGACGCCGTTCAACGGCTCGCGCCCTGGCGCAGAGAACTTTTTGCGGGTGAAGCGCGGCTCGGTGTGGGAAGCGCCTGCGGAGGCGATTCGTCCCATGACCGCCACTGCCAACACGAAAATCGAGGGCGAGTTGGTGTTCGTGGGCTACGGCATCTCTCAACCGAACGCAGGCTACGATGACTACGAGTCGGTGGATGTTTCGGGCAAGATTGCCGTCATTCTGCGTGGCACGCCCCGCTGGGAAGGCGTGAGCGCAGAAATCCAGCGCGCCGCGCGCCTGCAGGCGAAAATCGCGACGGCTGTGCAAAAAGGCGCCATCGGCGTGATCCTGGTGAACCAGCCCGATAGCGATGGACTGCTGCCGCTGGGCTTCGCACGACGCCCAACCAACAATACCGCCGTCCTCATGAATGTGCAGGCATCGGTGGGCGACAAACTGCTCGCGCCGCTGGGACTGACCGTCGCGGAAGCCGTTAAGCGCATCCACGAGACGGGCTTGCCCATCAGCGCGAGCCTCAACGCCACCGCAGAACTCGCCGCGTCCATCGAGACCTTCCCTGCAACCGCGCGGAATGTGATAGGCTTTATCCCCGGCAACGACCCCCAGCTGCGCGACGAGGTGATTGTTATCGGCGCGCACTACGACCATCTCGGCTACGGCGAGGTGGGGTCGCTGATGCCTGAACCGGGCGAAATCCATCACGGCGCGGACGATAACGCCTCTGGAACCGCCGCGATTATGGAACTCGCGCGACTGCTTGCCCAAAACCGCGACCGGCTCAAGCGCAGCGTGCTGGTGATTGCCTTCTCCGCCGAGGAGGAGGGCTTGCTGGGCGCAGCACACTTCGTGCAGAACCCCACCGTGCCCCGCGAGAACATCGTCGCAATGCTCAACTTCGATATGGTGGGGCGGATGACCAACAATCGCGTGTCCGTCAGCGGCGTGGGCACTGCCGCCGAGTGGGAGAGCATCCTCAAAGCCGCCAATACGGATAATCTGACCCTGCAGCTGAGCGCGTCGGCGTCGGGCGGCAGCGACCACATGCCATTTATGCAGCGCAGTATCCCCGTGCTATTCTTCTTCACAGGCATGCACCCCGACTACCACCGCTCCAGCGACACTTGGGACAAAATCAACTACGAGGGGCAGGCGCAGATTGTCGCGCTTGCCGAGCGCGTGGTGTACGATATCGCGAATCGCTCTGAACGGCTGCAGTTCACGCGCCCGCAGCAACCCCAGCCGAGCGATCAACGCGCGCAGCGGAGCGGTTTCCGCGTGCGCTTGGGGCTGATGCCCGCCTACTCTGAAGAAGACGGCGTGTTATTGGAAGGCGTCGCGCCCAACTCGCCTGCCGAGAAAGCAGGGCTGAAGCAGGGCGATCGCATCATCGCGGCGATGGGACAGCGCGTCAAAAACATCGAGGAGCTCACCGCGCTCTACGAGAAGATGGAGCCGGGCAAGCCCGTGGAGCTGATTGTGGTGCGCGAGGGCAAAGAGCTGAAAATCCAAGTGACGCCTGAAGCGCCGTAGCGCACCCCCTCTCCTAGAAGCAACCCCTCCCCGCGTGCGGGGAGGGAGTCAGTTATCCCGCCGCATTTCAGGAGCGCCCTCAGTTCCGCAGGGGCTTGCCCGTCTCCAGCATATGCTGGATGCGCGCGACGCTCCGCTCGGTCTGGCACAGCTCAATGAACACCTGTCGCTCAAGGGCGTGGAAGTGTTCTTCGGGCATCGGCGTCGCCTCGCGCAGGTCGCCCCCTGTCATCACAGAGGCAATCTTCTCGGCAATCAGGCGGTCGTGGTCGCTGATTTGCCCCGCTTGGTGCATCCAGTGGACTTCCATCATCAGGCGGCTGTAGCCGTTGACGCCCACAGCAAGTATCGGCGTCGGCTCAGGGGGACGGTAGCCCGCGCGTGAGAGCGCCAGCACATGCTGTTTCGCCTCGTAGAGCAAGCGGTCGATGTTCCAGCACAGGGTGTCGCGTTCGCGCAGGAATCCGAGCGGGTACGCTTCAAAGGCGTTGCTGCTGCGCTTGCCGTAGGCGAGGGTGAGGAACGGCTGGCGCAGGTGGGGCACAGGGTCGGCTTCGGGGGGCAGGTGCTGCAGGGCGCGTCGGGTCATCAGCGTTGTGCCGCCGCCAGCAGGCATCAAGCCGACCGACGCCTCGGGTAAGCCCAGCCCCGCATCCACATGCGCGTGCACATGGGCGCACGGCAACACGACCTCCAGCCCGCCGCCCAGCGCGTAGCCGTGCACCGCCGCGACCACAGGCACGCCGCAGTACCGAATCCGCTGGCTCAGCCCCTGAAGCAGCTGCAGCCCGCGCTCCATCCCCTGCCAATCCTGACGCCCGATATACTCCAAAAACAGGTTCAGGTTGAACCCAGCCGAGAACATCCGCCCCTGATTGCCAATCACCACGCCCACATGGTTGCGCTCGGCTCTTTCCAAAAACTCCGTCACGAACTCCATCAGGCTCGGCGTCAGCACATTCGCTTTGGTGCGGAACTCCACGCACGCCACATCGTCCCCCAAGTCGATTACGCGGCATTCGGGGGTCTCGGCAATCACTTTGCCTGCGCCAGCGAGTTGGTCGAGATTGATAAAGAACTGTGGAGTCATCAGGGGCGTGTAGTCGCCCTGCTCGTCGCGCGGCTCGAAGTAGTAGCGCGACGAGCCGCGCGCCGTGTAGAAGGTCTTTAGCCCCGCGTTGCGCAGCATGCGCAGGGTGGAGGGTTCCTGCAGCAGCGAGAGCGTCGCGAGCGCGTCGCGCCCTGCCTCACCTAAAGCGTCCCAAGTCTCGAACACCCCAAACTCCCAGTTGTAGCCCAGTCGCATCGCCATATCGAGCGAGGGGATATCGTAGGCGACATCGGGCATCACCTCCGCGCCGTAGGCTAACGGCAGCAGGAACGCCTCGCGGAAGAACACGCCATAGGGGTCGGGTAGGTTCAGCAGCGCGGTCAGCCGCTCGGCATAAGGCGCGCGGCTCAGGCTGGGGTCTATCGGCGCGCTCGGCTCAATGCGCGGTCGGTACTCCAGCGTCGCGTAGTCCAGCGTGAAAATCTCCTTGCCCTCGCGCTTATAAAAGCCTGCGCCCGCCTTCTCGCCCAGCCGACCCGATTCGATAAGCGCGCGCCATAGCGGTGGCAGCTCCAGCGATTGGATATAGCGGTCATCGGGCAACCGCTCCTTCTGGTTGCGCACGATATTATGCGCCACATCCAGCCCCACCAAGTCGGTCAGACGGAACACGCCGCTGCGCGGGCGTCCGACCAGCGGTCCCAGCAGCAGGTCTGCCTCTTCGGGCGTGACGCCATACTTCACCGCGCTGACCAGCGCTTGCATCATAGCATAGACGCCGATGCGCGTGGTAATAAAGCCAGGACGATCCTTCGCCAACACGACGCGCTTGCCCAGCAGCCGCTCGGCAAAGGTCGTGAACCGTGTGGTGAGGTCTGAGTCTGTGTCGTCGGTGGGGATTAGCTCCAGCAGGCGCATCACGCGCGGTGGATTGAAAAAGTGGGTTCCCAAAAATCGCGGGCGTAGATTCTCAGGCAGCGCCTGCGCTATCTCGGCGATGCCCAGCCCCGAAGTGTTCGAACTCAGCACGGCGTCGGGGTTCACACGCTGCGCGACCTCGCGCCAGAGCGCACGCTTGGGGTCAATCTGCTCGATAATCGCTTCCACCACCCAGTCGGCGTCCGCAGTGCAGTCCAAGTCGGTCTCCACGCTACCGGGTATCACCCGTTTCGCATCG